>JAYKJH010000135.1:0-30548 GCA_035285345.1 Nostocaceae cyanobacterium
GTGGGGGATATTTAAACTTACTTAAATATCAAATAGAAGAACTTTATCTAAAAAATGTAACGATATACGAACCGACAAAAGATTTGTATGATTTTTATGCTTTGAGTGATATTTTTGTCTGTGCAAGTTTTGAAGAGTCTTTCCCTAGGGTAATACTAGAAGCAATGGCATTTAAATTAAAGATTGTCAGTACTGATGTGTTTGGTATTCCTGAGATAATCCAGGATGGGTATGAAGCATATATGGTGAAGCCAGGAAACCCCAAAGCCTTAGCTTCTGCAATTCGTAAATGCTTAGAAGAACCAGAGTTATCATCTCGTATAGCTACTAATGGCTATGGGAAAGTTTGCCGGAAGTTTAACAACCAAAATCTTCTCAAGCAACATCTGTTACTTGCTAAGCAAGTAGTGCTTAGTAAGGATTAAACACAAATAAATTCTGGCAAAATTTCAAGTACATAAAAATAAACTTTTTCCAACAGGTAACGTCGATGAATGAAGTAAATTACAATTTAGGGTGCGTTCTTCCTAATGATACTTGGACGTGGTTAAATCGCATAGGGGCATTTGAAACACAAAATTTACGTCAATACGTTGCGCCTTTTCCGCCTCCAGAACTGATGCATATTGTTTCAGCATTGCAAAATGAAAAAGATTTTGCCGCTCACGGTGTAGATATTTGGCAAGCAGTTACAAAAGCTTCGCCAATACCATTAGTTGAATTTAAAAGTATTTTAGATTTTGGCTGTGGTTGTGGTCGATTAGGAAGAATGTTTAAAGGACATCCTCATCTGGTTACTGGATGTGATATTGATCCACGCCATGTAAAGTGGGTTGAAGAAAATCTCACTTATATGAAAGCTATACACACCTCTGTTCATCCACCTTTACCATTTGCTAATAATGAATTTGATGCAATCATCTCCATTTCCGTTTTTACTCACTTGAATGAACAAAGCCAGGATGAATTTTTGGCTGATCTTCATCGCATTTGCGCCCCTAATGGATATTTATTCCTCACTGTCCACGGTTTGCGGGCGTTCGAGCGGGCTGTTAATGAAACGATGATTCGGGATCTGATTGCCGTTGACGAAGAACTCTTCCAGAAAGCATGTCGATTATTTGAGCAAAATCAACATGCTTTTATTTTACAACAAGGTCATTTGACTACTTATCCGGCAGAACAACAGCAGCTGCAAGCGAGTTCTGAGCCATCAATTATCAATGAACCGTTTGAATATGGAATAACCTTCATTCCAGAGAATTACATACGTGAACACTGGACTAAATGGTTTTATTTAGTTGATTATTGTCACGGAGCAATCCACTCTTTTCAAGATATTGTGGTTTTAAAACCCAAAAAATAATCTAGCTTAATTGCGTGGAAATTACAAGGAGAAACCTAAAATATGATTGCTAAAAAATAGTTGCTGAATAGCAAAAAATTAATGGACAATTTGGGATTGGAAATTCATGCAAATTCTGATTATTGGAGGAAATGGCTTCATTGGATCGCACCTAACTGACTTCCTCGTAGCCAAAGGGCAGTCAGTAAGAGTATATAATCGTTCGCCTAACCCTTACTGTCAACCCCTTGAGGAAGTTGAGTATATTTATGGCGATTTTGCTAATCAAAATTTGCTCAAGACAGCTCTAAAGGGTGTTGATATTGTTTACCAATTAGTTAGCACTACCATTCCCACCACCTCCAATGATAATCCCAAGTTAGACGTAGCTTCTAATGTAATTGATACGCTCAATCTATTGGAAAATTGCGTTCAAGCCTCTGTAAGCAAGATTATTTTTCCTTCTTCTGGCGGGACGGTGTACGGAATACCGCAGAGCATTCCTCTTACGGAAACTCATCCAACGCAGCCAATTTGCTCCTATGGAATTACTAAAATAACTATAGAAAAGTATCTCCATTTATTTCACTATTTATACGGACTTGACTACAGCATTTTGCGTATTGCTAACCCTTACGGTCCGCGACAAAATCCTACAGGTAAAATTGGAGCTATCACCGTATTTCTCTATCGAATAATGAATAATTTACCGATTCAAATTTGGGGAGATGGAGAAATAGTTAGGGATTATTTATATATCTCTGATGTTATCCAAGCTCTTTATGTTGCTCAAAATACTGACATAAATGCAAAATTATTTAACATTGGTAGTGGTCAAGGTATCTCCCTGAATGAATTGTTAGCCAAAATTCATCAAGTAGTTAAACATGACTTTCAAGTAAATTATATTACCGGACGTAAAGTGGATATTCCTATTAACGTCCTTGATATTAGCAGGGCTAACAAAATTCTTAAATGGCAACCCACTATTAACTTAGAAACAGGCATTGAAAAAACTTGGTGGTGGTTAAAAAAAAGTTGCGTATAAAATTAACAAAAAAAATAATATAAAAAAATAGGCAATGAATATTATTAATATTAACCAAAAACTAAATAAAATCAAGCATGTCTGGCAAGAACAAGGTGCCTCAGCGACTTTACGCTTCCTCTATCACAAGTTAAACCGAAAGCTGAATAGTGGAGCAGAATATCAAGAGTGGATAGCCAAAAATCGCTTAACTCAACAAGATATTGCATCTGCTCATAAACAAATAGAACAATGGCATCTTAAACCCAAATTCTCAGTAATTATGCCCGTCTACAATGTAGAGGAAAAATGGCTAAAGAAAGCAATTGAATCAGTTCGTAAGCAAATATATCCCTACTGGGAATTATGCATTGCTGATGACGCCTCCACTAAACCTCACATTCGCTCTATTTTGACTGATTACAGTCTACTTGATTCTCGCATCAAAGTTGTATTCCGCACAGAAAACGGTCAGATTTCCGCCGCTAGTAACTCGGCTTTAGAAATAGCGACAGGAGACTATATTGCTCTTCTAGACCATGATGATGAATTAACGATTGAGGCTTTATTTGAAAACGCCAAGCTAATTAACAATCACCCAAATGCTGATTTTATTTATAGCGACGAAGACAAATTAAATACTAAAGGAAAACGTTGCGACCCCTTTTTTAAACCAGATTGGTCTCCCGAATATTTTCACGCTTGTATGTACACCTGTCATTTAGGTGTATATCGCACTAGTTTAATCCGTGAAATCGGCGGGTTTCGCAGCGAATATGACGGTTCCCAAGATTATGATTTGGTATTACGAGTTGTCGAAAAAACTCAGAATATTTACCATCTTCCCAAGATTTTATATCACTGGCGAGTTATTCCTGCCTCTGTAACATCGGGTGAACAAGCAAAACCCTGGGCATATATTACTGCTAAGGGAGCATTAGAAGATATGCTTAAGCGCAGTCCCTATCCAGGACGTGTAGAAAAAACGGAAAGGGCTGGTTTCTGGAGAATTAGACGCGATATTATTGGACAACCTTTGGTTAGTATTATTATTCCCAGTGCTGGGACAAAAAAAGACCAGGAGGCGGAGCCGCCAAACCCTCGTTACCAGGCTGAGCCTTGTTACCAGGCTCAGCCTGGTAACAAGAATATAGAGCCTCTGGCTGTTATTGAAAATTCCCCTCTGCAAGGGGAGAGGTCAATTTCTTATTTAGAAAATTGCATCTGCAGCATTCAAGAATTGAGTATCTATCGCAATTTTGAAATTGTTGTAGTTGATGGATATGATATTTCAGAAGAAATTCTAGAAAAAATTGCAGCCCCAAATGTGCGTTTAGTTCGCTGTGCGGAACCGTTTAATTTTTCTGGGCGGATCAACTTAGGTGCAGCCGCAGCAAAAGGAGATTTTTTATTACTATTAAATGACGATACAAAGATAATAACCCCTGACTGGCTGGAGTCCATGATAGAATTTGCTCAGCAGAAAGAAATTGGTGCAGTCGGTGCTAAACTCTTATTTCCCGATGGGAAAATACAGCACGCAGGGGTGATGATTCTGAATGGAAATGCTGGTCATGCATTCTACGGTTATGGTGGGGAACACATTGGCTATTTTTGTTCAAATATTGTGAATAGAAACTACATAGCTGTGACTGGTGCTTGCTTGATGATGCGACAAGAGGTATTCCAGGAATTGGGGGGACTTGATGAAGAATTCCCCCTAAACTATAACGATGTAGATTTATGTTTAAAAGCGCATCAAGCAGGATATCGTAATGTAGTAACACCCTACGTCCAACTTATTCACTATGAATCAGTTAGTAGAGACGGAGGTGTTAAACCCAGTGAGTGGCAGCTTTTAAACGATAAATGGAGTAATTTCTTTCAAACTTTCAGGACAGACCCGTACTATAATCCCAACCTATCTGTGAATAATGCTAACTTTGAATTGTTATCATGAGTATATTAGATCAATACGTTAAATCTGCACCCAGTACACAAAATGTACTGGATATTTTCAAAGGTGAATGGTCGTCAAAATTGCCTCCATCTCTAGGAGACTTACAAGCAGGTTCAATTCCCTTATTTGAAGATAGCAGGATTTCCTGGGCGGTTGAGCAAGTAGGTGGAATTCAAGGAAAAACGGTGTTAGAGCTAGGTCCTCTAGAAGCCGGACATACTTATATGCTGGAACAGTTCGGAGCAGCTTCGATTATATCAATTGAAGCCAACACCCGCGCGTATTTGAAGTGTCTAATTATCAAAGAATTATTGGAACTCAAACATACTCGTTTTCTATGCGGTGATTTTGTAGAGTATTTACGCACCAACCAGACAAAGTTCGATGTGTGTATTGGTAGTGGTGTGTTGTACCACATGAAAAACCCCGCTGAGTTAATAGCTCTGCTAGCTCAAGCCTCTGATAGGATATTTCTGTGGACTCACTATTACGACCAGAAAATCATCTCTGGTAATTCCAACCTTTCGCACAAATTTGTCGGTAATAAGTCAGCTAATTATGACGGATTCCAACACAAACTTTACCGCCAAGAATATCAAACAGCGCTCAAATGGGCGGGTTTTTGTGGAGGTAGTAGTGAGTACAGTAATTGGATGAGTCGTGACGATATATTGACTTGTCTCAAGCACTTTGGTTTGAATAATATTCACATTAGTTTTGACAATCCAGAGCATCCCAATGGTCCGAGTTTTGCCTTGGTAGCAATTCGGGAGTGAACTTTTCAGTTATATCGTTTTCCTTATATCATGATACCAATGGATGGGTAGGGGTAAGGCAATGCCTTACCCCTACTTAGATTTTGATGGATCGTGAATTTTGCGAAATGGTATTAAACCTATTTAGTAACTATTTCCTTCTCTTTCTCCACCTGTTTATCAGCCGGTGACTTGTCCTTTAAAAAGTCAGCCGCTGACAGAAATAAATCTCGCAAAATTTGTTTGATTTGGCGTTCTTTTCTAGCAAGAGCCGTACCTGCTTCACCCAGTTTTTGCTCAATATCTGAGTGTTTTTCTCCTACCTGGGTTACCAATTCGTCTGCTTGGGGACGCACTTGATTATACCAGGTTTTTGCATCTTCCAGATAGCCTTGAACCTCATCTGTACGACCACCGTAACGTGCAGCTAAGTTAGCGCGAACAATGGCTAATTGTGCTTGCAGTTGAGCGTAGCGTTTCTGCATCAAAGTAACTTCTTCACTGTTTTTGATAGCATTGATAGCAGAGTCAATTGCTGATTTGGTACTGGCAGATTTTTCTTGACTTGTATTTTGGATTTCTGCCAACATTCCGTCTACTTCTTGCTGCAGTTTATCTTCTTCGCTATCAAGTTGAGCCTGTAGCTGTTTAACTTGTTCCTGAGTTTTTGTGATGGATTCCACTCGTTTACTATTAACAGCTTCTAATGCTCCTTCAATAGATGCGGTGACTTCCTCTTTGAGTTCACCACCTTTGTCTTGTAAGTTATCAACTACAGTAGAAACCGCTTCTTTGACAATTGTCCGTAGTTCGGTTGAACCTTCTTTTATTTCAGAAGTGACTTGCGAAACTGCAGCTTTGACGATTTCTCTAATCCGTTCAACCCGAAGTTGTCCTGTAGCTTTGGCTTGTTGCAGGTCGGTTTGAATTTGTTCTTTGAGATTATTAGCCATCTTTAATCCGGGGAAAAATTTAATTTATAGTAATTTTGACACCAAGGTCATGTCTTTATGGTGACGCAATGTAGACCTGAGTGATACTTCCTTTAGGTAGAGAGAACCGAATATTTTTGTAAAGAAAACCTGAAAATTATAGCTAGCTATGCTATAAGGTAGGGTAAGCAATATATTGTCTACTAAAGATGTAATTAAGGAAATTAAAACAAATTTTTAGATAAATTTTAGCTTCCTAACCCAGGGGAAGATGCAGCTAAAAGGCGCAAGCGAAGCTATCGCACCCCGATAATAATTAGTCAGATTGCTTAACAATAGTTGTATAAACAGCTTGAATAACTATCACTCACTGTAATGATTGATATTGGACTGACTCACATCGCACTCCCCGTTTCAAATATTGAGCAAAGTATTGAATTCTATTCCAAGTATGCTGAAATGCAGGTCATTCATCAGCGCATTGATAGGGAAACAGGGGTTGCTGTTGTTTGGATTTCTGACCAGACTCGTCCTTTTGTGATTGTTCTGATTCAGACAGATTCTGTGCATCCCATTTTATCTCCCTTGGCACATCTTGGAGTTGGTTGTAAAAGCCGGGAACACATGGATGCTCTGTGCGATATGGCACGTCAAGAAGGGGTATTGCTTCAAGAGCAAAAAGATTCTGGGTATCCGATTGGGTATTGGGCTTTTCTGCGAGACCCGGATGGTCACACGCTGGAACTATCCTATGGGCAAGAAATTGGATTTACAGTTTATAAGAGTGCCGAAATGCGTAGAAAATAGAGCTAATTCAGAAAAATCTTAGATATATGAAACGTAGAGTGGGCAATAAATTGCTCACCCTAAAACTTGCTCATATTCCTAATTTAAAATCCCCAATCTAAAATCTAAACTTAGATTGGCACAGCACTGCGCTCTGTTACTAACATGTGAGCTATACTTTCAGGCATTTCTGTTAGTTCAGTACTGTCATGACCAGCAGTCATAGGAGAGTTAAATGTATAGTTAGGGTCACATTCTCCCGTGTCGTAGACTTGAATAAACCATTTATCTGGTAAACCTTCTACCCCAATTTCTACAATGTACCAACTCTCAGTTAAAAGCCGGGTATTAATGACACTAAACCACTCTTTGTCATCGCTGGTAATATCCCATTCTGCCATTAAAAAATTGAGCGCTAATTCTTCAGCTTTGCTTGGCGTTAATTTCATCCTGCCTCCTGAGATGAAATTTCGGGATACAAGCCTAATTGTTTACCTAACTCTCGCGCCAAATGGACTAGAAATTTAGCAGCATCAGGATTATCATGGTGTGCGAAATAAGATGCTACTTGCACAAGTGTTTGCACTAACCCAGCATCTAGCAAATCTGGCTGAGCATCCAATACTTCTGGTTCTTGACCATTAGGACATTTCAGTAACTGGTCAATCAAATTCAGATATTGCGCTTGTCTTTCTTCTGTCATGATAGTTATTGTTGGTAACGAAAACTTAAGTAGAAAATGAAAAGCAGTAGACTAGTTTCAACTGTGAATCTCTCCATTACCTATTATCTAAATCTACATACTTTGTTGCCACAATCTTTCTAAAAATTCTACTTTTTTTTGATAACATGATGCTCTGTAAACCATATATTTCTGATGTATTAAAATTAGACTCCAAATAAAAAAAGGTATAAAAAATAAAACTCCTAGTGTAATTTTCAGAAGTATAGCTTCTGCTTCAAAAGTCATTAATGGTTCTGTCAAATCAGCATAAGAGTAATTGATTTTATCGGCAGGTGGAGATGATTCTGTAGATGCATTGATATAACTAAATGATTGATGTTCTGCACTCATAGTTTTTCCCTGTGAGACTAAATACTGGTTTTCAACTAAATCCATATGTTTGTCGCAGACAACAGCTAACACTAATAAATCTGGAGAAATCACGGCAAATGTCACTAAACTAACGGTGAGAAGATTTAAGAGTGTAAATTTCATAATTAGCTCTCGGTTTGCTAGCCATTATGCACCCAGTTTGAATTGTTGGGTAATATCTAGCACTAAAGCAGTGTCATCCTGAATAGTTGCCATTTTTTAGTTGTGTCTGAGGACGGTTGAAAACTGCAAGCCTTATACCCAAGCACAAACAACATAATATTTAGCTTTTATATCAGTTGCTTTAATTTTGAAGAGCAGATTCTACCCGGATCAAGATAATTAAATTAATTAAAATTGTACTCAACGCCTCTCAAACCTAATTCATCGGCAATAGAAAAAATTATAGGGTTATGGGTACTGGTATTTTGCCAGTAGGGTACTAGTATTTTATAGCCTGGGTACTGGCATTTTTGTACTCAAGTTCAAAGTCAAGCTAGGCTTGATTTATGTACAGATGTTAGCGGTGATTTTTATGAAAAAATCTGTACTCAACCCCTTAATTTAGTAATCAATGACACTTTTCTTAGGTTAAGAATATGCTACACCTTCTCAAGCTTAAAAACTGCTGAAAAATAGCTAAAAATCATTTCAGCAAACTCTCAGCATTACCCAGTACGAATCCTTAGTTAAATATCATTCTCCCACACCGGCACTGCGTGATGATATTCTCAGGTTCGGAGATAGCATCATGTCAAAATCCCAAATTGCTATGAAAATCAATCAAAACGCCTTATTTATGCAACCCGGTGAAGGTTCTTCCTCCTGGGTACTTGGAGACTTGTACACCTTTAAAGCTCCAAGTGAAGAAACAGGAAATGCTTATGCATTAATTGAAGTTACCATGCAGATTAATAGCGCAGTTCCACCCCATATTCATACCCAGGAAAACGAATCCTTTTACATTCAAGAAGGTGAAATGGAATTCCAATTAGGGGAAGAAACAATTATCGCCACACCCGGGTCTTTTGTCCATTCTCCCAAAGGACAACCCCACAGTTTCCGTAATATTGGAGAAACCCCAGCTAAATTTTTGTGCTTGTTAACACCCGGAGGATTGGATAAATTTTTTAGGGAAGTGGGTAAAAGCGTATCTGAGGAAAAGACTAACCCACCGGAAGTTACTCCCACAGACATTGAAAAATTAATGGCAAATGCTCCTAAATATGGTTTGGAAATTCTTCCACCACCTGCGTCTAATTCTTAGTAGTTGTTACTAGGATTATGAAGAATGAAATAAAGCATTATGGAAGCTTTAATTACCAATTTGATAACTTAGGTAGCAATGGTAATTGATATGGTTACAGGTGTCATCATTGGCTTTGCTACCTTGGAAGCTACAGTGAAAACCATGATGCTTTATTTTGCTTATCGCCATATATTTGTTGATTTATATTCTCGCAAACTAAGTTAGAAGGTAGTGGTTTTTGGCACACTCAACATTGGGTTGGTGGTGTTCTTACTGCTTCTCAATTAAGTGGTGAGGTAGATATGCAACGCCAACAAATTACAGCTTTTTTCAACTCTGCTTATCAAGCCTCAAAAGCTCTCTTGATTTCATGATTGAAAGTATTGCTTGTCTTCTATGTTCACTTTTTCGCCATATGCATTCGGGACATGTTTACTGGTTTTGCAGGTATTGCTATCAATAAATTCTTCCTATCTCTAGGTTTAATGAACCTCATCGCGCTGCTATTTTGGAGTTACAATGAGAGTATCATACAGCCAAATAAAGTGTATCAAAACCAAAGGTCTTTTTTCTTTATATCCAGACTTAATCAGGAGACTTCATCTGTTATGACACCAGAAGAAATTCGGGCAATTATTCAACAAGCAGCCAAGGCTTGGATGACAGGAGACCCTGATGGTTTTGCCAAGTTATTTGCACCAGATGGAGTATTTATCGTTCCCGGTAATCGTTGGGTAGGAGAAACAAAAATTCGGCAAGTAGCGGCTGATTTTGCGGCAACTCACACCGATGTGAAAATTGAGATTCAACAAATAGTAATTGATGGTAATCACGCGGTTGTTGAATGGTTGTGGTCAGATACAGAAACAGCCACTGGCTTAAATCAAAAAGCAGAAGATGCGATTGTTGTTGATTTTAAAGATGGTTTAATTAGCCGTTGGCGTGAATACATCGATACCGAGACAAGCAAAAATAAAAATTGATGGAGTGTCACGCCAACTTTTGAAGCTAGATTCAATTCTGTTAAATCACTGATATTTATTGCCAGCAGCGAAAAGCAAGCAGACTTAAATGCTGCTAGAATTCATAGCAGTGAAATTAACGCTATACCGGATTTATTTTACCCCGCATATCTCCGAAAAATGTCTGAGCTTTTGTATGTAAATTAAAGTAGAGTTCGCTACGTTTGGCATATTGTTCCATTCCCGCAATTGTTTTTACTTTCCCCGGTTTCCCTGACTCAATTGGACATCCCAAGGTGTAAATCGCTAAAATATCATGCCCAGAATTAGCCGTTTTTTCGATATTTTCATTTGTCACTTCCGCTGAAAAAATACCATCGGCGAAATTCTGCTGAATGTCACCAGAAAGAGCAAAGTCAACTAGGATTGGACCTAGCACATCTGGGTTCCCACAATGGATATGAAACATGACTATATCTTTGGGATTTACACCTTCAACTTGAACATCGACAAATGCTTTACTCAAGTCTTTAGTAAATCGCACCATCCCATGTCCTCGTGACTTACGTTGATTTCTGGGAACAGAAGGTGCTGTAGAACGCAAAGATGGAGGGGCAATTTTTGGCGTATTTTCCTCTTCATCTGGTTCCTGATGAGGACTCAAAAAAGCTTCGTAAACAAAACCAATTTCTTTACTCTTACTGGGGTTAAGCTTAACTGTACTCGACTGGTTTGAAGTGACTGCTTGATTTCTATTTTGAGCAAAAGCATTTATTCCCGGTTGAGGAAATAGAGTTACTGATGCAAAAATCACCAGAAAAATCAGAATTGTGAATATATATTTAGTAGGTATACGCATAACAACCTCCTTCTAGATAGATATGTAAGATAACTATTTATTAGACAGATAATTTCCGGCTAATTACCCGATTTCGGATAGTTATCCGGCTGTTTAGCATCTAATATTGCTATTTCAACACTACATTATTCTATTTAACTTCCGTTTTATTACTTAATTTGGGATACTTATCCCGTTTTTTCCATTTAAAAGGCTGGTATAGGTGAGTGGTTTCTCATCTCCAGCATGACTGCACTTGTTGCGTGAGGGCGATCGCATGAGTATGTTTGTTCTCAATCTCCCTGATTTAAAGTTTTTTGATAATTTATGAATTTATTCTCTAACTTAAAGCTGGCGATCGCCAACCAATCAATTACAAAAATTAATATGAATTTTTGCAGAATATATCTTACATTCTTAGTTGGCAATTTTTCCATGATTTTTTCATTAAAACTTCAGTAAAATCTCAGATAAAACCGCTATATTCCAAATAGTAAATCAGTACAGTATAAAGGGAATTATGTTAAATATAACCTAGGAAGAAATTAGATTAGAGCAAACCCGGAACCATCAAGCTAAATGGCGTAAGTGGGGACCCTATTTAAGCGAAAGATAATGGGGAACGGTACGGTAAAATTATAGCCCCAATGGTGCTGCTTGGGATTATTTTACCCATGACCAAGCGCGATCGCGAGCATATTGCTGGGATGAAGATGGGATTTTTGGTATTTCCGATGAGCATCAAAGATTGTATTCCTAAATAGTTTGTAAACTCATATTAGACACCACGGGAGGTATAACCTCCCGGATATTCCAGGTTCAACTTGGGAGAAATTTGGGACACTGCTGTTGGCTGCAAGATGTCATACAGTTTCACTTATATCATCATACAAATGGGTGAATAGAGGTAAGGCATTGCCTTACCCCTACTTAGATTTTGATGTATCGCAAATTTGATTAACTGGTATCAGTTACTTAACTTCGCTAGGTGCAAACGCAGTAATTTTACCTTTCCTGACTGCTACCACCACATCATAAGTTGCACAGTAAGCAATCGTAATATTGTTAGCTTTGTTGTAGAGATTAACTACCATACCTGCACCACCTGGTTGCACAGCAATTGGTTCTAAATCTCCAAAAAAGTAACGTCGCAGTTGGTCTCCACTCCCAAATTGACCTTTGCTTTTTATGAGCATATCAATTTTTTGTTGACTATTTAAGCCCGTTACATCTTTCATTTCTGATTTCATTTCTTGCGCTGAAACTTGAACCAGTAAAGGATTAACTAATTTAACTGGAGCATCCCAAACTGTAATCATACTAGCTAAGGTAAAAGTTGCAACCAGTGATGTTAATTTCATTTCGTTACCCTTCATATTTGAATCATTACCACTGCTAAAAGCATCCAATTGGCTCATGATAAATGATTGAACTTTAGATAGGATTTTCATGAAAATTTTCTAAATTTAATCTAATGATTTCTCAGGATTTTCTCAGATTCACCTCATCATAATTTCATCAGGGAAGACTAACATCAAGAAAAAATGCTTTCTTGGCGGGGTTATTATGGTTCTCAATTCAAAAAGACGCCAACGTCAAATTTACAAAATTCCCGGACAAATATATCTCTGGCTGGCAATTTTAATTTTTGGAGCATCTAGTGCCATTACCCGGAAATTAACAGAAATTGGTGCCCAATATTTTATGGGCGATCGCAATCCAATTTCGTTATGTAATGTTTTGTTTGTCGGAAATTTATGTGCTTTGCTGGTGATGATAACGATTTACTGGCGACAGTGGAAGAAAGCTATATTAAAGAAAATATCAAATAAAAAGTGGTTTTATCTAACAGTAGTTGCAATTTTATCAGGAGCCTTGGCTCCTGGTTTAATTTTCCAAGCATTAGCTTTAACTAATGTTAATAATGTTGTCCTAGTTGGACGCTTGGAACCACCTTTGACATTGGCTTTATCAGTTTGGTTGTTGAAAGAAAAGGTAAATCTTTGGGAAATACTAGGAGCCGTTGTTGCTTTTATTGGCGTCACCTTAACAATTATCCTTCAACCTGCAGGACAAGTCATAATGAATATGGGAGGTTTTCATATAGGAATTGGAGAAATTTTAGCAGCAGTAGGAGCTATGGCTTTAGCTATTTCTACAATTATTGGTAAACAACATCTCTCCCATGTTCCCGTGGGAATCTACAGCGTTTTTCGTACAGCCTTGGGAACCATAATATTTTTCTTAATTGCTTTAATACTTTATGGCAGTGACCATTTTATGGATGTATTTTCGCCTTTTCTCTGGCAGTGGATGTTAGTGTATGGTGCAGTAATTGTAGTCTTAGGTCAGTCATTTTGGATTAAGGGTTTAAAAGCTTCCACAGTCTCGCTAGCTTCTTTAGTTGGCTCATTTACCCCACTTGTAGGCATTATAGCAGCTTATTTGGTTTTGGGTGAGGCTCCAAATTTTGCTCAATATATTGGTGGTAGCTTGATTGTAGTTGGCGTCTTAATGAGTCAAATTGGAATTCGTCGTCAGGCTGCTTTTAGAAGTTTGTCGAACCAGAAAAATTCTACTCCCGCAGAACAAAAGATAGAAACTGGTATGGGATTTAAAGGCATCTAAAATCCTGCACTTTTTTCAAATTTAAATTAATCATGAGCAAACTTTAGATATTAGATTAATGCACCTTGTAGCTACATACCCGACTTCTTCAAGAAGTCGGGTATCTGGGTGTTATGTTTATTTATACCCACTTAAACCTGCATAACTAAACATCCAAGACTACTCTTGAACTCCCTGGTTGAGAGATGCAAATTAACACGGAACCTTCATCAATTTCTGCAGTCGGTTCTTCCTGATAATTAACTTTACCTGCACGAATTTTACACATACAAGTTCCACAAATACCAGCCCGACAACTAAAAGGCGGATTAATATCATTAGCTTCAGCAAATTCTAAAATACTACCATCTCCCTCTTTCCAGGTTAAAGTTTTACCCGATTTGGTAAACACAATTTCAGCTTCTTCTCCATAATCACTAACAGTTACATTAGATGCTTGTTTCTCAGACGAAACCTTCATTGGTTTACCAAAAGATTCAAATAAAATTTGACTATCACTTACACCCGATTCTTTCAATCCTGCAATTATTGATTCCATAAAAGCTGGAGAACCACAGAGAAAATATTCAGCTTTTTGCCCAACTAATTCTTTAATTAAAGGAGCATCAACATAACCCACGCTGTGATATTTACCTTCATCATCAGCAGCGGGACGACTGTAGCGATAATGCACATTTAGATTAGGATTTTGTCGGGACATTTCCAGCACTTCATCACGAAAAGCATGAAATTTGCCATTTCTAGCACCATGTACAAACCAAATTGAACGATTAGGATTAAGACGAGTTACAGCCTTTGCCATGCTCATCATGGGAGTAATACCCACACCATTACTAATTAGCACCGCCGGAATAGATTTCTTTACATCTAAAACAAACTTACCATTCGGTGGTTTTGCTGGAATTATCGAACCTTCATGAATATAATCATGCATAAAATTAGATGCTACTCCCGGCGGTACATCTAAACCTTTGGGTGCAGGTTCCCGCTTAATTGAAAGCCGATAATATTCACAAGGTTCAGGGTAATCAGAAAGCGAATAGGTGCGAATTACAGGTTTATCTTGTCCGGGAATATCAAGCTTAATAGTTAAGAATTGACCCTGTTGAAAATTATAAATTTCACCCTTATCTTCAGGCATTAAGTAAAAAGAAGTAATTTCTTCGCTTTCTTTTACCTTGCGAACAACTATAAAATTACGCCAATTTTCCCATATTTTATTGTCAAAATTATGTTGAGTAAATTTATTTTCAGTCATGTTAGAAACAGATTTTTTTCCCCCATGCTTACTTATATAAACTAAGCCAAAAATAGCACCACAACCCGCACCCAACAATGAGGAATATGTTCCAAATCTATACACAGATTTATCTTTGGCATTTGTCAATCCAATTACCAAAGCCGCTGTTAGAGTTGCCACAGAGAAAGTTGTTGCTGCTGCTGTTAAACTTCTAACTAATGGATTTTTAATTCTTACTAGACTTTCTAGCACGGTTCTATCCTCTCATCTCGATTGGGGATTTTAGGGTGTTGCTGAATATCAATAGAAAATTCTCGATTTATCCTAGAGATATTCCTAAATTAACTTTATTGTTGCTTAAGTAATTAGTTTAAAGATTATTCGAGTCTAAAAATTTCAGTCTATAAAGCTGAGATTTTGCCTAGGAAAGTTATTATGATTTTCTCAGTTAATTTTAACCTTTTAAGGCATTGCATATTTTGGGGATGATTTATCCTTAGATTATGCAACGCCACTCGATTTGATGGTGGTTATAGTTTGAAAAAACGCCCTAAACAGACAAGGAAGAAAATGCTACTTTTTCTCCCCCTCTCTTTTCCAGTTCCTATTCTCCAGTCACAGCACAAGGGTGTACTTCATGAGAACGGGGACAGTTTTGCAAATCTTGATGTTTAAGATTGTCGCTGATAGCTTGCTGGGACTCATTCGCAGGTTGCAACCCAATCCAACTATCAACTAGTTCGGTATCAAAACCCACTTCGCGGCATTCTCCTACTTGTATCAACGGACGCCGAATCAGCAACGGTTCTTGTACCATCAGCCCCAAAGCAGTATCTGCATCCAACTGTTCTGGAACTACCTCCCCCGATTTTACCCGTGGAGCGCTGCGATTAAACCACTCAGCAACGGGACGACTACCAAAAAACAAGCCTAACTCTTCGGTCGTCCAAGGTTCAGTTAGCAGGTTGTGCGCTTCTACTTGATGACCTGCAGCTTTGAGCAGAGCCTTCTGCTTAGTATTATTAATACATCCCGGTTTCTCGTAAAAAATTACCCTAGCCATTGCAGTTTCTCCAGTAATTAAAAGTTTGTAGGGGACTAGTGTTCCAAAGATATCAAGAAGAACGTAAACAAACTTGCTAGTTTATTTGTGTTTTTTTCTCCCATTACCCATTCTCAATCGGAATCGCAATCACAAACTCGACCCCTTGGTTTGGTTCAGAAATACACTTTAAATGACCGTGATGTTTCTCCTCTATAATATGCTGAGCAATGGACAATCCCAAACCTGTTCCTTTGCCGATTGGTTTAGTAGTAAAAAAGGGTTCAAACAGATTTTGCTGCAATTCTTCAGGAATACTCGGACCGTTATCAGCAATAGAAATCATCACTGAATCTGGAGAAATTTCCGCAGTTTTAATGCTGATAATTTGCGGTGATTTTTGGGTTTCTAGAGCATCAATAGCATTACTGATAATGTTCATAAATACCTGGTTTAGCTGCGAAGCATAGCACTTGACTAGAGGCAGCTTACCGTACTCCTTAATAACAGTAATTGGTTGCTTTCCTCCTGACCCTTTCAGGCGGTTATGCAATATTAACAAAGTGCTATCAATTCCTTGGTGAATATCAACCAAACTCATTCCTGATTCATCTGTTCTGGAGAAATTTCGCAACGATATAACTATGTCACGAATGCGGTTAGCTCCTAATTGCATGGAATCAAGAATATTCGGTAAATCTGCTATTAAAAAATCCACCTCCATTTCTTCTATAATACTTTGAATTTCTGGCGATGGTTCGGGATAATATTTCTGGTAAAGATACAGTAAATTAAGCAAGTCGCGGATATATTCTTTAGCGTGGATGAGATTCCCATGAATAAAGCTCACAGGATTATTAATTTCATGGGCAATACCAGCTACTAATTGCCCCATTGTAGCAAGTTTTTCTGTTTGAACTAATTGAGCTTGGGTATGCTTAAGTTCTTGCAGCGCATTTGCTAACCTATCTGCTTGTTGTTGAAATTTAATTTGTGATTTGAGTAATGCTTCTTCTATCAGTTTTCGCTCAGTAATATCAAATCGAATCGCTAAATACTGATAGGGCTTACCAGATTCATTTATAAACGGTACTACCGTAGTAGAAACCCAATACTCCGAGCCATCTTTAGCTTTATTTTTAATTTCGCCCTTCCAAATTTTACCGGCTCTAATAGTGTTCCAAAAGTCTTGAAAAAATTCTTTAGAATGATATCCAGAATTAATAACTCGATGGTCTTTACCAATTAATTCTTCGCGGCTATATTTAGATATTTTGCAAAAAGTATCGTTGACATAACGAATTATTCCCTTGCGGTCAGTCATAGCAACAATTGCTGCCTGATCCAAGGCAAATTTTATCTCTGATAATTCATGAACTGTTTCTTGAAGTTTCGCACTCATACCTTCACAATCGGCAACTGCCATGTTATAAGACTGTAAAGGGTATTCACAGAAAGTTGCACCTATTACATTCGCCCAGTTAATATCATCTGCCTTTGTGATTTGGGCTGGTATGTGAATTTGAGGCTCATCCATCGTTCTTTCCTAGATATTGTGAAAACTCTTGCCATAATGTACACCCTTAGATAATGTAATAACTAATGTGCTAAAAGTTTTTAGCAGTATGAGTAATTGTGTCAAACTCAAATCGCTGTGAATGATACGTTTCGCCGTAGATATTAAAAGTCACCGTTGGTTTATCTCCTACTGCTTCTACGCTGTGAATCGCATTAGGAGACAAGCTAATAATATCTCCAGGTGATAGGATTAATTCATCCACAGGTTTAATTTTGTCAGGAAATTCAGATTCAGGTATGCGCTGCCAAAATGTGTTTTTTTCCTGACCTTTTAATACTGCAACTACTCCCCAAGTGCCATGATTGTGAATTGTAGAGATTGTACCAGGGGCAAAGGTAACTGTCTGTACAGTCAGGGGAAAACCTAACTCATCGTACAGCATTAAAACTGAAACCCCAGTAGTGGGTGAAGGTTCTAGATATTGACTTTGTACCCAGTAAGAGTTAGTAATCAGACGCCGCACCAACAGACGGATTTGTGGTAGCTGAGTAACTTCATCCTCAACCTCATTTAAAGCGTCTTCTACCTCTGTCAAAAATCGATACAGACGATAATTTTCCCTAAGTAAATCCCATTCTCTAGGCGATTTACAGGCTTGACAATTGCCATTATCTCCTACTAGCCAATCCTTGGAGTTCATACCACATTAACTTTTGTAATACGTTTAATCTTCTTCATCTGGTGGGCGGGTAATAATATCCAAAATCAAGGCTGCACCAAACTCGTTTTTATCATCCACCTCCTTAACTCTAGTAGTAATTTCTTTTGCTTGTTCTATTTCTCCTAACTTTGCTAATACCATTCCTGAAGCTGCATAAGCATTCAAATACAACCTGATTGCTGGTTCTTCTTTGCGAGACACCAATGTTTTCTTTAGCTGTTCCCAATCATCCGGAAATTTTTCGGAATTTTTAATTATTTCTACAACTTTTTCTGCTGTCCGTAGCGCTAAAGGCAGATTATTTTTATAATAAAAATAACGATATACTGCTACAAAAACATCTGTATTGTCCCCGGTTTCGGCTAATGCCTGATTAATATACTTTTCTGATTCAGCGGTGTTTTCCCAATTTTCAGCCGCCAAAATCAACAACCGCTTTACATCTTCGGGAACATCAAACCATGAGAATGTTTCTTGGTAGACTTGCATAAATAATTAGCTCCTTGGGGAATGGCGAATGGCGAATGGGTAATGGGTAATAAAAAAACTGAAATTTATCTTACCTATTATCTATTACCCATTACCTATTACCCATTACCTATTTCAAAAAATCGTGAGAATGTACAGTAAGGTAAACAGAATAATCCAGATGATATCTACAAAGTGCCAGTAGATTTCAGCCATTTCAATGCCGGTGTGTTTAGTTGCCCCATAGTGTCCGGGACGGCGAGAACGCCACAATACACCTAAAATTAATAACAGTCCCACAAATACATGTAAGCCGTGAAAACCTGTCATTAAATAAAAACAATTGGCAAAAACATTGGTAGTCAGACCGTAACCTAAAGTCACATACTCATAAACCTGACCACCCAAGAAAATTGCACCCATCAGTGCTGTGATTGCATACCACAGCCGCATTCCTTTGACATCATTCTTTTTAATTGCTGTATCGCCAAAATGGATTACGAAACTGCTAGAAACCAGAATGATAGTGTTAATTGTGGGTACTAAAAGTTCTACTTCTGTTCCTTCCGGAGGCCAAACTTCGGCTTGCCCTCTAAAGAACAAATAGGAGGCAAAAAATCCTCCAAACATTAAAGATTCAGAGGCGAGGAAAGTTAACAGTCCCCATACTCGTAAATCTTGATGTTCTTCGTGATGTTGGACTGCTTCTGTCATTGTTTCTATGGTGATAGATTTGCTAGAAAAATTATCTGCTGCGTCCATTGTTTACCAGTTATAAATCCCCAAAAAAAGTGATGGTATTAGAGTCCACAACCACCAGGAAATCAATTTCCTGGCTAATAGCTTAACTCCACTAAAGTGGACTGAAAATTCCTCATTTTCTTGAGTCTTCTTGAGAAGACTTTTGCTATTAGCCTGGGATTTTGAATCCCAGGCGGTTCAGTATAGAAGGCAATTCTAAACGCTAACTCATATCTTGCACCACGGGAGGTAGAACCTCCCAGAACTGGTTCCCAGGTTCAATCTGGGAACCAGATATAAAGGCTTCGCTGAGGAGTGCAAGATGTCAGCTAACTTCTGTGGCTGTTGATTGCGGCGCACTATGACTGTTCATACCGTAGTCATAGGGTCCGTGAGTTACAACTGGTAATACTTCCCAGTTTTCCACTAAGGGAGGAGAACTGGTTGTCCATTCCAAGGTGAGGGCTTTCCAGGGGTTGTCACCAGCTTTCGGTCCTTTGCTCCAACTCCAGAGGATGTTGAGCGCGAAGGGAATGACGGAAATCGCCAACACAAAAGCACCAATGGTACACAGCTGATTTAGGCTGGTAAATTGCGGGTCATACATTGCTACCCGTCGCGGCATTCCTTGTAACCCCAACTTGTGCATGGGGAGGAATGTAAGATTTGTACCAATGAAGGTGAGGGCAAAGTGAACCTTACCCCAAAATTCGTTCACCATCCGTCCGGTAATTTTGGGGAACCAGTGGTAAATACCGGCATAAATGCCAAACACGGAACCACCAAATAATACATAGTGGAAGTGACCGACTACATAGTAGGTATCGTGGACGTGGAGATCCACAGGGGCTGTACCTAAAGTCACACCACTTAAGCCCCCCATGACAAACATCGACAACAAGCCAATGGCAAATAGCATGGCAGTGGTGAAGCGGATTTTACCACCCCATAGAGTAGCCACCCAGCCGAAAATCTTCACGCCAGTGGGAACCGCAACGATGAGGGTGGAAATGGTGAAGAACATCCGCATCCAAGGGGGTGTACCGCTGGTGAACATGTGGTGTACCCATACGAACAACCCAACCACGCAGATAGCCAAACTAGAATAGGCGATCGCTTTATAACCAAAGATGGGCTTGCGCGCATGAACTGGTATCACCTCCGACATGATGCCGAAGATGGGCAGAATCATTAGATACACTGCCGGGTGGGAATAGAACCAGAATAAGTGCTGGTAAATGACGACGTTACCGCCTGCGTCTGGCTTAAAGAACGATGTGCCAAAGTTGATGTCAAACAATAGCAATACCAATCCAGCCGCTAACACCGGGGTGGAGAACAGGGCTAACACTGAGGTAGCCATAATTGCCCAGCAAAACAAGGGAAGTTGATCCCACTTCATGCTGGGAACTTTCATCTTCAGGATGGTGACCACAAAGTTCACCGAACCCAAAATTGAGGAAGTTCCCACCAAAACAATGGCAAGAATCCACATCGACTGGGCAGTGTTAGCGGTAATTAAACTTAAGGGTGGGTAAGATGTCCATCCAGCCTGGGCACCGCCAAAAAAGAAACTTCCTAACAGTAAAGCGCCAGCTGGTGGGTTTAACCAGAATGCGATCGCGTTCAGTTTGGGGAACGCCATATCTCTCGCACCCACCATCAGCGGCACGAGATAGTTACCAAAGCCACCAATCGCACTAGGTACAATCCACAAGAAAATCATGATTGTCCCGTGGTTTGTCATGAAGGCATTGTATAAATTCGGGTCAAGTAAATCTGCGTCTGGTGTCGCCAGTTCCGCACGCATAGCAACAGCCATCAGTCCACCAATCAGGTAGAAGATAAACGCCGTTACCAAATACTGAATACCAATTACTTTGTGGTCAACATTGAAGGTAAAGTAGTCGTACCATTTCCACGCCTGGGGATGAGAAGCGTGGGTAATTACCTCTTTGCCCGGTTGATTATCCTCCGGGGGATTATTCAGTGGACGTTGTATGTTCTGGGTCATAATTTGTCATTCGTTATGTTGTCATCTCCCTGTTGTCATTTGTCCTTTCCTAACGACTAATGACTAATGACTAATGGCTATGGATTTGTGCGAGGGTTTGGGAATTAATCCCCATATCTTGGGTGTAGGGGGCAAGAAACTCAGAGGTCGATAAGTCAGCCGGTTTAGCCGCAACAGCTTTCTGCATTGTTTCTTGAGTTTGAGCATATTGGTTTTCTGCCACCCAGCTATCAAACTCTTCGGGAGTATGAACAATTACCTGAGTTCTCATGGAGCCGTGGTAGCCGCCGCACAGTTCTGCACAAACTACGGGGTAAGTACCAGGCTTGGTGGCAACAAACCGCAGTTCGGTAGGTATACCAGGGATAACATCTTGTTTAATCCGGAACTGAGGTACCCAGAAAGCATGAATTACATCAGTAGCGGAAAGGTTTAGCTGCACATCAGCACCGATGGGAACGTGTAATTCCCCAGCGACAACGCCACTATCAGGGTAGTTAAATATCCAAGCGAACTGCATTCCGGTGACGTTAACTTCCAAGTCTGCGGTTTTGCCTTCTTCTTCGGGTGTAGCACCAATACCGTATTTCGCCGCTTTTGGTGTCTCTGCCATGTCCGGCGATTCCATGTCTTCGGCATCGCTCAAGGTAGCTGCAATGGCACTGCCTGGCATTTGAGCGACATGAGAGGAATGGTTATGAGCCATCATATGTCCTGCATGTCCTGCCGGATCAAACCCACCCATAGCGCGATATACATCTACGCTGTAGACACCCAAACCAATCACAATTACCGCCGGGATAGCAGTCCAGACAATTTCCAGTGGCACGTTACCTTCAATAGGCGCACCGTCTGTATCATCTCCCTTCCGGTGACGAAACTTAAACAGAAAAATTAGGATTGCGCCTTCGACGATGATAAATAAGGCGCAGCCAATCGTTACCATGACATTAAAAAAGCCGTCTACCAACGGTGCTTGCACGGATGCTTGTTCCGGTAACAGTCCGTGGTTTTGTCCAACCCAGAGGCTGATTAGTGTAACTAAGACACCAGCAATCAGTGTCCAAATTGCAGATGGAACTTGCTTCATATCAAAAAATAACTCCTAGCGAGGGGCAACATCCTCCCTATCTTGAGCAGGTAATTTTTAAGAGCCACGCTCTTCATTAGCTCCTCTGTCTGGGAGACTAATCACACCTGAAATGTAAGGAAGACAGATTATGAATTACTAATGATGAATGAATCGTAATTCTTAATTCTTAATTCATCATTTATTTTTACGGTAGATGCTAGTTGTGTACCTCTGATTAGCTTTTTCTTTACTTTGTAAACAGCACGTTCGCATTTTCCACAGACAGCGATCGCCTACAAAAACAACAAAAATGTTACTTAATTCCCGTGATGGAACGAATGAAAGATAACCCCTAGACTCTCTTGTATTTTGTCACGCGGACAACGCTACAACAACCTGCAAAAACTAAAAAGAATATTAATTTGTATCGAATGCTGCATGAGTGTAGCAGTTCTTCGGACAAATTCGCGAGCAAGCCTGACAACCCACACAGTTTTCTCTATTGGCAATGGTCATGACTTTACGTTCAATTTCCTCATCTTCCTCATCTTCTACAAATTCGCCATCTTCATTCAGTGCCTTAAGTGACAACACGTTACGACCGCAGACTTTAAAACATCTGCCACACCCGATACATTTATCCTGATTAATTTCTGCAACAAACTGAGGTGTCCAAGTTTTCCCACCAAAGGTTAAGCCTGTTAGTTGTGTCATTGGAGTAGTTCCTGATAATTTTCTTACACATGTCCTATCCTTTAGCCCCTATCCTAATCTGAATTTTAATGTCTTGATATTAAAAACTGCCGTATACTTTAAGCAAAAATTTATAATTCGTAGCAAAAAATATTAATATTCTTAGTTTTTAGCTGAATTAACTATTGGAAATAATTTCTCATAATTCAGGTTACTGCTTTATCTACACAAACCTTAATTTACACAATTTATAGTGATTCAATGGGCTAAATCTCTAGATTGCTGCTAGATGAAATTTCACAGGAGTAAAACATCCAGGGCACTGCTGCCAAAGCATAATGTAACAATCATAATCTTGGTAATACAGGTTAGCTTTTTTCAGGTTAATGATTTTATTTTTCAATAAACTTTATAACGTTCATCTCTATTGGAGTTCTCATCTGGCACTCTTTTCATCAAAACCAACTGCTATATCTATTTTCGTTATCAGCCTACAACCTAGTAACGGCAGTTTAGCAGATGTAACCTGCTGATGATTCACACCAGTGCAAGATGTGAACTTTATGGCACATGAAAACCCGTATTGATTAATACATTTGTCCCGCTGCTGATGGATTTGATTAAACAGCTAGCGGCAAATAAACTTGTGGTTGCTGACATGAACGTAAACCATTAATCGGTATAAGTAATCCGTAAAATAAATTACAAAAGTCTATAATTTTAATAAAGATTATCAAAGAATCAAGTATTAATGTATATGAATTTGAATACATTTGTGGTTTTAAATACATTGTTAGGAAATCTAGATAAATTTATTGCCATCATCATTCATTTAGTCGCCTAAATTAATAATATTAAGAAAATATTAATTAGCTTATTATGAACAGATGTAGGATTGCTATAGCGCTCATGCAGTTTTCAAAATACTGTTAATATCTAGAAAAATGCTTATGATAAACATTTAGAGAAAAATATTAATATATTCTTTATAAGCTCATATTGAACAATATCTTCAAAGCTGTTGTGAAATTCTAGATGTTTAAGAAAAAATTGCAACAAGGCTACAGTTTCACAAGTTAGCTTTCATTGGAACACCAGAGGAGCAACTTATCAGGATGTGGTTCAATAGTGAGGAAGTTAGCTTTTTATACAAAAAATAGTGTGGTTGTGGGGTTGTGAAACAGTTGGCAAATCAAAATCAACAAAGACACATCCTGAAAACTGAAGCCAAACTCAGAAAGAGTCAATTTGGCAGGGGCAAAGTTATGGCTTATACAATTCCCAACAGCAGTTGTGTAAAATGTGACAACTGTCGTCCTGAATGTCCCACAGGTGCAATTAAAGTAGAGAATGACCAATACTGGATTGACCCTAGTTTGTGTAATAACTGTGAGGGTTATTACGAAGAACCCCACTGTGTAACAATTTGCCCTACTAATTCCCCTATTCCTTGGCAAGCAAAAAAGGGAAGATGCAAAGTTGATACACGCACTGCTACTAGTGCAGATTTGTTCTCTAATGGTAAGAGCAACCCGTTTGCTTCTGCGATTGTCATCTGGGAAGCTTGTAATGTATTGGCACAGCGTACTTCTTTACCTTGGGACACTGATACAGCAGGAACCTTATCTTATCGGCGACAAGTCAACCGAGGGCAGGGAGAAATCTGTTTCCAAATCCCCGATAATCTCACGCAAGACCTACCCGCAATCAACAATGAAGCCAGCATACTTTCGGCAATTAGGGCATTAGATATCCGTGCATCTGTCATGCATTTAATTTATGCAGCTTATGCAACTACCCTAGACAAACCGTGGGAGCAGGAATTTGTGATTGATGACCGCCAAATTGAAAAATATTTGGGCTTGGAAAAACGCAAAGACCTGAGTAAAACCGCCAAATTGACTTTAATTAAAAACATAGCTCAGCAACCTTGCTGGTTGTTAACTGCAATCACATGGCCTCAACAAGGTCGAGTCAGAGGATTTACGGTGGAATCCAGCCGGTTGTGGCACTTGCTGGATATTCAGCACCATTTCCAAGAAGATGAAAAGGGATGTCGCCATCTTGTAGGGCTGACATTTAAGATTCGCGCTGGTATTTGGGCAAAGTATTTCCTCAACAAACAAGGCTGTAAGGAACGTAGTGCATTTTATCAATACGGTAACTTGCCCAAATCCCTCTGTAGTACAGTGATGAGCATTTGGCAGCAACATGAAGGCGCCGCTCGGATGATGCTGTGGTTGCTGTTTAAAACCAAAATGGGACAACAACAGCGCCTGACCGTTCCCACTTTACTGCGTATTGCCTACGGTGAAGGAAAACTCTCCAATGCTTTGTCTCAGCGTGAGGAACGCAAGCGACTACTGCGTACCTTTGAAAGTGATTTGGAAATTCTCAATCACTATGGCATGAAACCAATTTTTGACCCTGTTACCTACCCGTTGGAAATTCAGCCATTGTGGGCAAAATTGGTTGATATTCCTGAAGATGCTGATGAAGCATTAGATTTTTGGATAAATGACGCCAGTTGCGATTCTCGGCTGACCGATTGCGGACCCCGTGGTAAATGGAACATGTTAATGAATGCTCGGATTTTATCCTTTGAATTACCACCCCAATGGCAACAGCAAAACAGAGAACCCGAGAAGAAGAAACAACGTCACTCCAAGACTAAAACTCAAGCAAAACTCCGAGGGGAATTGCAAGGCTCACAAATTATCCAAGCTAGGCAAAAATTGCAACTTTCCCAAAGAGAGTTGGCAAAATTGACTGGTAAAAGCCAAAGTTGGATTCGCGACATTGAGAATGGACGCTTAAAAGTTAAGTTAGAAGACCAAGTAATTTTGCGGAAAGTACTGCGTATGGGGTAAAAGTTCATCAGTCCTGAGTAGGGGTGGGGTCTCCCCACCCTGTGGTCTCCCCACCCTGGGGTCTCCCCACCCTGTGGTCTCCCCACCCTGGGGTCTCCCCACCCTGGGGTCTCCCCACCCTGGGGTCTCCCTACCCTGGGGTCTCCCTGGGGTCTCCCTACCCTGGGGTCTCCCTACCCTGGGGTCTCCCCACCCTGGGTCTCCCCACCCTGGGTCTCCCCACCCAAAAGTCCTGAGCGCTGTAGCGTTAAACTATAGTACTCAGGACTTTCCCATAAATGTCGCCAGAGCGAAATGTATAGCGGATTGCGAAGAAATATAAAAACTCCCAGGAAGTCTGAAAAGAATCTAAAAGTATCGACATAATTTTTATTTCTCTACCTACAGTGGTAGATGAGGAACTCAACCCCTCTAAATATCCTGGATGGGGAACAGAGTTAAAAAAAGTCCTGAGTATCAGCATTGCGTTCACTACTAAAGATACTCAGTACCTAGAACTGGGAACTCAGGACTCAGAACTAATGAAGCAATCTCCGACGACGAAGTAATTAGCACAATTCCAAGGGAGAACTTAAACTTATGGTTCTTTTCGCTCCCAAAGTTCAACCCGGGCCTCTAAGTGATGAGGAACTCCGCAAGATGAACGCCTACTGGCGTGCGACTAACTATCTATCTGTGGGACAAATTTATTTACTAGACAATCCCTTACTTAAAGAACCGCTGAAGTTAGAACACGTCAAACCTCGACTACTGGGACACTGGGGGACTACTCCTGGTCTTAACTTCATTTATGTCCACTTCAACCGCATTATTAAAAAGTTTGACCTGAATGCTATCTATATAGCTGGTCCTGGTCATGGTGGACCCGGTTTAGTTGCCAACACCTATCTGGAAGGAAGCTACGGCAAGTATTACCCCAATGTTTCCCAAGATGAACAGGGGATGAAGCGGCTATTTAAACAGTTTTCCTTCCCAGGCGGTATTCCTAGTCACGTCGCTCCAGAAACTCCTGGTTCCATTCATGAAGGTGGGGAACTCGGTTATGCTCTTGTCCACGCTTACGGTGCTGTTTTTGATAACCCAGATTTAGTTGCCTGTTGTGTAATTGGTGACGGGGAAGCAGAAACAGGCGCTCTAGCAGCTAGCTGGCACAGTAATAAGTTTCTCAACCCAGTCCATGATGGTGCAGTGATTCCCATTTTGCACCTGAATGGTTACAAAATCGCTAATCCTACCCTACTAGCTCGGATGAGCGATGAGGAACTAGAACACTTATTTGTCGGTTATGGTTACAAGCCGTATTTTGTGGAAGGGTCTTACCCGGTAGAAGAAGCACACCAGTTAATGGCAGGTACCCTCGACAGAGTAATTGCCGAAATCAAAGATATCCAACGAGAAGCTCGAAATAATGGGTTTCAGGGGCGTCCGCAATGGCCGATGATTGTCATGCGGACACCCAAAGGATGGACTGGACCAAAAGAAGTCGATGGTAAACCAGTGGAAAATTACTGGCGATCGCACCAAGTCCCCTTATCAGAAACTTCCACCAACCCAGAGCATCTCAGAATGCTCGAAGAATGGATGAAGAGTTACAAGCCAGAAGAACTCTTCGATGAACATGGAACTTTAGTTTCTGAACTAGCAGAACTAGCGCCCAAAGGACATAACCGCATGGGTGATAACCCCCACGCAAATGGTGGTTTACTGCTGCGGGATTTGAAAATGCCAGATTTTCAAGATTATGCCGTTGATGTTCCCAAACCAGGAACAGTGATAGCAGAAGCTACTCGGCACATGGGTATTTTTCTGCGGGATATAATTGTTCGCAATGAGAAAGAGCGAAATTTCCGCTTGTTTGGTCCCGACGAGACCGCATCAAATCGCCTGAGCAGCGTATTTGAAGTTACTGATAGAGTCTTCACTGGCGAAATTCTCCCCATCGATGGAAACCTTTCCCCCGATGGTCGGGTAATGGAAGTCCTAAACGAACAAATGTGTCAAGGCTGGTTGGAAGGCTATCTGCTTACCGGACGCCACGGCTTCTTCTCCTGCTACGAGGCATTTATCCACATTATTGATTCAATGTTCAACCAACACGCCAAGTGGCTGAAGACTACCCGTCACATTCCCTGGCGTCGTCCTATTGCATCCCTGAACTACCTGCTGACCTCCCACGTTTGGCGACAAGACCACAACGGCTTCAGCCACCAAGACCCTGGTTTTATCGACCATGTAGTTAACAAAAAATCAGAGATTATCCGCGTTTACCTACCCCCCGATGCTAATACTCTGCTCTCGGTGACAGACCATTGTTTACGTAGCCGTCACTACGTCAATGTGATTGTTGCCGGTAAACAACCAGCGTTACAATATTTAGATATGGATGCAGCTATCAAGCACTGCACCGCTGGTGTTGGCATTTGGGAATGGGCAAGTAACGATAAAGGCAGTGAGCCAGATGTAGTCATGGCTTGTGCTGGTGATATCCCCACCTTAGAAACCTTAGCAGCAGTAGATATTCTCCGGCAGCACTTCCCAGAATTGAAGGTAAGGGTGGTGAACGTTGTTAATCTGATGACCCTACAACCAAAGAGCGAACACCCCCACGGGTTATCTAACAAACAATTTGACACCATCTTCACCACCGACAAGCCGATTATTTTCGCCTTCCACGGTTATCCCTGGCTGATCCACCGCCTTACCTACCGCCGGACAAACCACAAGCATCTCCACGTCCGGGGTTACAAAGAAGAAGGCACCACCACCACCCCCTTTGATATGGTGGTAATGAATGACTTGGATCGCTTCCACTTGGTGATGGATGTCATCGACCGCGTACCAAAACTGGGATACTCCGCAGCTTACGTCAAGCAAATGCTCCGCGATCAGCTAATTGACCACAAGGAATATATCGCCAAATACGGCGAAGACATGCCAGAAATTCGCGACTGGAAATGGCCTTATTAGGACAGGGTGAGACAAAGATGATTTCATAACAACACCTGCTTTGTAGGGGCACGGGACTCTCGTGTCCCCCATAACCTGCGTGCATTCTCCGCATTCTCTGTCTTATCTGCGTTCTGTGTGGTTCGTTAATCTGAACTTCCAACTAAAGCATGAAAATATTGGTATTAAATGCCGGCTCTAGCACCCAAAAAAGCTGTTTGTACGAACTAGGGGAAACCCTACCCCAGCAACCTCCAACCCCCTTATGGTCGGCACAAATTGATTGGACAAAGCATCCTGGAAAAGCTTTACTCCAGGTGAAATCTGCTCATGGTGAACTGGAAGATAAATTTTACCTTAATGACCGCCTTGCAGTTATCGCCGCCATGCTTAATACTCTTTGGAGTGGGGATACTCAAGTATTGAATTCCCCTAAAGATATAGATATAGTTGGTCATCGCGTTGTGCATGGTGGTGAGGAATACCGCCAGCCAACTTTAATTACACCAGAAGTCAACAGTGCGATCGCTCGACTGGCGGAGTATGCACCCATCCACAACCCGGTTAATCTTGAAGGTATTGAAGCTATTGAGAAAATCCTCGGTGCTGCAGTTACCCAAGTAGCCGTTTTTGATACCGCTTTCCACAGCCAAATTCCCGCCACTGCTTATGTGTATCCCGGACTATACGAATGGTTGCAACAAGGTATTCGCCGTTATGGCTTCCACGGTATTAGCCATCAGTACTGTGCCCAACGAGCCGCACAGATTTTACAAGAACCACTAAACTCACTGCGTCTAATTACCTGTCATCTTGGAAATGGGTGTTCCCTAGCCGCCATTCACAACGGTTACAGTGTCGATACAACGATGGGGTTTACCCCCTTGGAAGGGTTGATGATGGGTAGTCGCTCTGGTTCGGTTGACCCTGGTATCTTGATTCACCTATTGCGAAACCAAGATATGGATGTTGAAAAGCTGGATAAAATCCTTAATTCCCAGTCAGGGTTAAAAGGTATTTCCGGCGTTTCCGCAGACATGCGCCACATCCAAGAAGCAATGGCAAAAGGTAATGACCGAGCGCAACTAGCCTTTGATATTTTCGTACATTCTCTGCGAAAGCACATCTGTGCTATGTTGGCCTCCCTTGGAGGACTTGATGCATTAGTATTTACAGGTGGCATCGGTGAAAATTCACCTATGGTACGTGCCTCAGCCTCTGGAGGATTTGCCTTTCTGGGGTTACAACTAGATTTAGAAAAAAATCCTAAATCACCACAGGATACGGATATTGCTACCACTGATTCTCAGGTGCGGGTAGTAATTGTGCATACTCAGGAAGAATGGGCAATAGCTCAGCATTGTTGGAGATTAATCAATACCTCTATATAAAAACTGGATATATACCCAAGGCACAAAGCCGGTTGAGAGGTCTTAGTGGCAGAACCTGTCTTGGTGTGAAGGAATTATTGGATTTCTAGTTAAGTCGCTGTTTTTTCAGGAATTGTAACCACGCTGAAACCATTGACCAGAGAAGGAAAGTCGGGATTGAGAAAAAAACACAAAAAAATTTGCTGGGAAGTGTTGACACAGCCCTGGAGAGTTGCTACATTGAATAAGTGCCTGAGAGAGGCGCGGCTTCGGC
>JAYKJH010000136.1:0-20592 GCA_035285345.1 Nostocaceae cyanobacterium
GGTGGTAGGTACTAGCAGAGTCGTAACGGGCGCCATATTCGAGGGATATTTCCAAAGCTAGTTGATAATTGCGCCTAGCTTCGCTAAATTCCCGTAATTCTTGAGCAACTCTTCCCAACTGGTGGTAATCTACAGACATCCACAGTTGTTTTTGTCTTTCTTCTTCACCTACTAACTTGGGTGTGATTTCTAAATTCTGTTGGTAACACTCCCTAGCTTTGTGATATTCCTTGGCTTCCAGGTAACAATTCCCCAATCTGTTAATTGCAGACGGCACCTGATAACCTAGCTGACTTTCAAGAAATGCCGGTGGATAGTTATCTACAGCTAGGCAGACTTTTTCTGCTAATTGTAAGTTACTTTGGTTGTCATTAATCAACAGAAAGTATTTATCCAAGCAAAAATAGATGCTAATACTCTGCTGATTTTGCAAACAAATTTCCAGGGCATGGTAGAGATTTTCATATTCCCATTCACAGAACAAGATACCCGTTTGCCGCTCTTGGGGTTCTTGAGATTCCATCAAGTTATTATAGTAATTTGCTAAAGCTAAATAGTGATTTTTAAACCCCTAATGCAAGGCTTTACGAGTTGCTTCGTCTACCGTCTCTAACTTACTCTTCAAGAAGTAGGGAAACACAGGTTGAATTGTCAGCAACCTCACCCCCAGCCCCTCTCCTGGGAGGAGAGGGGGGTTAGGGGTGAGGTTAGGGGTGAGGTTCATCCCTGACAGCAAACCCCAGTTAATCGCCTCTTGAATAGCCTCATCAAATTTGTCAAAAGCGTAATTCTGGAAAGGCTCCAGCTTTTGCAATTCCGCAATATAATTGGGAAGCACACACCGATGAATAAATCCACTAAAAGGCGCTAGACACAACAATAACTTCTGCGCGTCGGCGGATAAATTACTGTGGGAATATTCCACACATTTGATGATACTTTTCGTCTTATCCCCACTCCCGGAATCTAAATTCACATCCCCAGTTTGTAACCCTGCTAAAATCTCCTGGGGTGATTGCTTTTGCAAGTTTGCTAGGGTAACTTCCATCGCTAAGGGATAGCCATCAAGCAATTTCATTAACTTCTGAAAATCTGCATCTTCCCTGATTTCGGCAATCCGATGAGGTGGGACATGCCGCTCTAAAATTTTATCTGCCAAATCAGAACGGGCTTCTGTATCTAACCCTTGCAAGTAATAGATATTGTTGTCAAAAGTCCGCTCTTGCAGCCATTCTTCCTCACTGCGGGAACCGATGACAATAAAGGTTTGACCCCCTACCAATCTTTCCAGAAAGTCTTGAATTTCCTGACGCTTTGGTTTAGAGAGGGTATTTTTAATCGCCAGTTTTTGCCCAGTTACAGATTCAAAATTATCCAAAATTACAGCATAGCGATTTGTCCGCAGGGTATCGATTAATTGTTCCCTTTGGGCAGGTTGTGGCATTGCTTGAAACATCCTTAACTCAAAATCACCATACACTTGCTTCGCAATGGTAAATAAAATTTGCGAGAGATTCCAAGCTTTTTGGTCATAACCAAAATAAAAGGCATCCTCAACAAAATGCGTCGTCTGCCACCATTCCCGGAGATAATTTAACAGCGTAGTTTTTCCCGTTCCTCCCATTCCTTGCAATAGCAAAATATTGTGCCGCAGTAAAGATTTTTCTACCTTAAGAATCTCCAAATCTCTACCAATAAATCCATATAGCGGCTTGGTACAAGGAGATTTTCGGCTACGGTTAAGCAGATATTCTTCCTGTTCTTGGTGCGTGAACTCCCGCAAATTAAAATTCACAGGTTGATTGCTATAAACCACAGGTAAAAGCCAATCTTCCAAATTAATAACCTTGTTAAAATAGGCTTTCCGTTCTTTATCATTAAATAATTCTTTCCTGCTCAGCCGTATCGCTTCCGTGATGGGTTTTTGAGCAAATAAATGCTGATACAACTGTGTCATCATCAGCTTTGCGGCTGTCACCGTTACAGAATACCCCATCCCGACGACCATCTGCATCCCCGCTGTCATCAACCGACTTGCTAGACTGGTTTCGCTGAACGAAGACGACGAAGGGTTATTCTTAGCCCCCTCCCCCTCAAGGGGGAGGGGGTTGGGGGTGGGGTTGTTCACCTGCTTCGCCGACTGACAAGCATTTAAAATACACACAGGGATACCCTTCCCCGTCAGCAAGTCTGCTAATTCCCCAGCCTCGACTAAATCAACTTTCCCTTGGGTCTCCCCCTCAAAGCAGACAAAGGCCTTTACACCATCAAAGGGTTGCAAATCACCCCGTCCATAACGTCCTCTGTATAAATACCGATTTGCCTTGGTCGGGTTTTGCACCTGTTTATAATTCATCAAGGCGCCGTGCATATCCAAATGCACGATATGATAAAAACCCGCCCCCTTGGCTTCCAAGTGCCGCGATAACGCTTCATAGGTTCCCGGACGCAGCAACTCCACCTTCACCCGCAATTTGCTTTGGGCGATCGCCTCCAACAACGGCCGGGAAATGGTACGATAACTCACATCCTTCTGTTCATCTGGACGTGCTGTCACCACCAACAGATTAATTACTGGTGATGGTTGCACATAGGCAGATACCGCCACAGGTTTAATACTCTTGCGGAGCATCACAGCGTCTACCGCTAGGGGACGCGGTAAATCTGGGTCACGCATCGCCTCCCAGTGCAAAGCATGAAACTCTGGGTTATTACTGATAATTTCAAATTGTACGTTACTTAAATTACCCCGCCCCTGGCGATATTCGCTGTAAGCGTCGAAATTTGCCTTAAATACTTGCTCAAACAGGGTTTCTCCATAGATTTTCACACTCATCGCTGCTGTTTCAGCCTTGACAGTATTCAGGGTTGGGAAAACCAGCCAATCTTCAAAATACCACTCCAGTTCCTGCTCTTGCGCTGCAGTGAAGGGGTTAGAAATTGTTACAGGATACTCTTGGCGTCCATCAAAACTTACAATTGCTGTAAATCCTGTCTCTGTTTGGTTTTGTTCCCGGATGGTGATGACTTGCATGGAGCAATGCTGCTGGGAAATTCAAAGTACACTGTTGTAAACTTCACAGCGGATGCTTACGTCTCCGGATGAAATAGGGAACGGGGAACGGGGAACGGAGAGATAGGAGTCCTATAGATATAGCCTTTCTCAATTATATGAGGTACATCGCCCCCCCCTCTCCCCTAGGGAGAGGGGTTGGGGGTGAGGGTTGTTCTCACTCAACTGAGAACTGCTATTTTCTTGACTTTTGAGTGTTGATTACGATAAGGTAAAAAGGTTTTATCAACTAATAATTTCTTACTTTCGATGATGGCAATTTAACAATTGCCAGCAGTAATTTTTAGAAAAACTTAACTATAGGGAATTGCTTATGCTTGTATTCGTAAATTAGAAACCTAAATATGTATATAAACTAACTAAAATGTGCAAAAAAATATTTATAAATATACAATTTGTTTGATGAACAAATTTATAAATTCCTCAGTCATTGTTCATATCCACAGCTTTTAGCTTTTAATCCGGCATTTAAGAGGCTGGTTGTAAATGTTTCTTTAAGTAAGTCGGCGTAAAAATTCAATGTTTGTAGTAAGCGCTTTAGCGCTAAAGCGCTTACTACGAGCGAACGAGATAGATTTACTTTTCTTTACATAGTTGGGTTTATTTGTGCCGACTTACTTAAATGACTATTTTATGGGCAGATTATCTGCTGTGGAATAAGCGCGCTAGCACAACCCAATCGACCTTTACACGGAAATTTGAGGCATGACACCGGATACATTGATGACACCGGAACGAATCGATTTGGACGGAAAAACCTTTGTTCCTGCAGAGCAAATACCTATTCCTGAATGGCCTTGTGTGTTGAGCGAACGACCGTTACCGACGCTCACGATTAAAGATGATGATATGTTTTTGCTAACAGATACCCTAGGTAATATTGCTAGTGGTATGGGGGTTGGTAGCAATGCCGCGAGCATGGGGTTGTTTTGTGCGGATACTCGCTATCTTAGCCGCTTGGAGCTACAAATTGACGGGCGATCGCCTGTGTTGCTCAGTAGTACGGCTGACAAAGGATTTGCACTTTCGGTGTTGTGTACCAATCCCTCAATTGAGGAGCGCCTAAAGTCTGATACTCTGGGTATTCGGCGGGAAATAGTCCTGAACGGAGCGTTATTTGAAGAACTGGAAATTTCTAACTACTCGACAACTTCCGTCAGCTTTGAACTCAGCCTCAGCTTTGATGCAGATTTCCTCGATTTATTTGAAGTCCGGGGTTTTAGTCGCGACCAACGGGGTAGACTCCTGCGTCATGTACCATTGGAGAAAGCTGAGGGCGACTCAAAAGAAATATCAACTAAAACCGACTCCCTGACCCTAGCTTATCAAGGGATGGACGGCTCGATCATGGAATCTCGCATCCAGTTCCAGCACAAACTACCAGATTATTTCAAGGGTTACACCGCAGTGTGGCAGTTCGATTTAGCGTCCCACGAAACGCAAAAGTTGGGCTACCGACTGAATATGTTAACCAATAATAAGTCTAGCTCCACCGTCAGCGCTCCGACCACCCTAGTCCAAGCTCGGTCTGCAGAAATGATGGAGGAGCAACATTGGGTACAACAAATTACCAGTATCCGCTCCGATAAACAAGTCTTCAACCATGTTATTGAGCGGGCTGAGCAAGATATGTACCTGCTGCGGCAGTCCTTTGGACAGTATAAAACTGTCTCGGCTGGGGTACCTTGGTTTTCAGCCTTGTTTGGGCGGGATTCAATTATTACCGCTTCCCAAACCTTGATGCTTAACCCGCAAATTGCCAAGGAAACCCTCAGCCTCCTAGCTAAGTATCAAGGCAAAGTAGACGATGAGTGGCGGGAAGAAGAACCGGGAAAGATGTTACACGAACTCCGGTTTGGTGAATTAGCACGCTGTCAGGAAATTCCCCATACCCCCTACTATGGTACTGTTGATGCTACTCCCCTGTGGCTGATGCTCTATGCGGAATACTTCGCTTGGACCCACGACTGGGAAACCCTAGAGAAGCTGTGGAATAATGCGCTAGCAGCAATGGATTGGATTGACCGTCGCTGCAAAAAAACAGGGTATTTGTCCTACTTCCGGACATCGCGACGGGGTTTAGCAAACCAAGGCTGGAAAGACTCCGGGGACTGTATTGTTAACCGCAAAGGTGAACTAGCTAATGGTGCGATCGCCCTGTGTGAAGTCCAAGCTTATGTCTATGCAGCAAAACTCCGACTGGCAGAAATTGCACGGATGAAAAAGCGCATCGACTTGTCAGACCGCTGGGAAGAAGAAGCCAGAAACCTGAAAATGCGCTTTAATCGCGACTTCTGGATGGAAGACCTAGATTTCTGCGCTTTAGCTTTGGATGGGGATGGAAACCAAGTCGATAGCATCACATCTAATCCCGGTCATTGCTTACAGCTAGGGATTTTGACACCCGAAAAAGCCTACAGTGTAGCGGAACGGTTACGCGCTCCCGATATGTTTAATGGTTGGGGGATTCGTACCCTCAGCAGCAACTCACCCGCTTACAATCCAATGGGCTATCACATTGGCTCAGTCTGGCCTCATGATAACTCGATAATTGCTAGCGGACTGCGATCGCTCGGTTTAATCGACCAAGCGCTAGAACTGTTCCAAGGGTTGCTCGACATGACTTTACAGCAGCCCTACCTACGTCCTCCAGAACTATTCTGCGGCTACGAACGCAATGGTGACGGTGCCCCAGTACAATATCCCGTCGCTTGTACCCCCCAAGCTTGGGCAACTGGGAGTGTTTTCCAACTGTTGCAAATGATGGTAAACTTAGTTCCCGACGCCCAAAACAACTGTTTGCGAATTATCGACCCCGCCCTTCCTGAGTCGATTAGTCGTCTGTCCCTACATAACCTGCGCGTCGGTGCCACCGTCCTCGATTTGGAATTTGAGCGTTCCGGTAATACTACCGCCTGTCGTGTCGCCAAAAAACGCGGCAATTTACGAGTAGTTATCGAAGCCTAATCCAATTTTGGATTGATTACTCGTTCCCTGGTTCCACCGGGGAACGTTAATCAAGTGGCTCTGCCACTTTGTTACCATCAGTTCCCAGTAGGGTGGGCAAAATTTTCCCCACCCTACACCTTTGCTACCACAATCCATAGATGCATTCCCAGCCAGAGACTGGGAACGAGAAATACGAGATATAATCCAAAATCGAAAATCCAAAATCTAAAATTTAGCCTTCCTCTTGTTTGTCACTCTTACCACCAGGGGAGGACTCATAAAGAGCATCTAATTGCTGACGGGCATCTTCTACATTAATTGAGCGCATGACTAACAACGGCTCTTTAATCACATTACCTGCATCATCCAATAATTCTGGATGGGGTACAGGCTGACGGAAAGAGGAATAGGGAGAATTAGAGCGATTTGTCATCGGATAATTTCGCTCTCGCTCAAAACTGAACATGATCAGATTGCGAATCAAGTTACCGACGGCTATCAAAGCAAGAATTGTAAAAGCTGAAATGTAAAGCAAGTGTAACAACATCACATTTTCCTCCAGAAGCAGCCAGTCAAAAATTATCAGCCAGTGGTTGTTGTGCCTTAGCACATTATTCCATGTTTGTCAAGTGCTTGCAGCTTACGGTAGTGTAAGATACAGCTAATCCTTTCTTAATCTCATGTTAAAGGATTTATATTAATCAACTTATATTTCTTTTTGTTGTGGCGTAGAAGACTGTCCAGAGCGGAAACGCATTGCTACCTTCCAACATTCTGTCAGCAAATGATGCCAAGGCATCATAGTTGCCATATCGATACCCACTTGTCCGCCTGTTGCCTGAAACAGCATCTTAGCCGTGTTGACTTCCTCCTGTGCTTGTGAGACTCGCGCCAACAAGTCAGCTTGCTCCTCGTCACTCATAAAAGGCATTCTCTCATTTTCCAGCAAGCTCTGCGAACGAGCAAACCAGTACTGAAAATCTTCCAAAAGCGGTTCTAGAATGGTTTTGAGCAACCCTGGCTCTGGCAAGTTGGGACTAAACATATATTAAGGGGGTTATCTAAACTTACTTCATAATCTTAACGTCATTTACGTTTCTTAACATAAAGTAACTATTAGTTATTAGTTATTAGTAATTGGTCATTAGTCTGAAGTTCCCATGCCCCATGCCCAGTCCCCCATGCCCTATTCCCAGTCCCCCATGCCCTATTCCCAATCCCCCATGCCCCATGCCCAATCCCCCATGCCCTATTCCCAATCCCCCATATCCAATTCCCCATCCCCCATTGCCCATTCGCCAGTCCCGGCTAATATAGATGCAGTGCAACTGATAAAATTGCCTTTCCAAAATCATCCGTCAATGGTTTAACAGCCGATGTCGCCTTTAGAATCTTTTAATCATTCACAGCAACCTGAGCAACCTGAGAAAATTAACCTGCCACGTACCAGCGAATCGGAGAAGTTGAAAAAGATTCGCCACACCGCTTCCCATGTCATGGCCATGGCAGTGCAAAAGCTGTTTCCTAAAGCGCAGGTGACAATCGGTCCTTGGATTGATTACGGATTTTATTACGACTTTGATAATCCGGAACCCTTCACCGAAAAGGATTTAAAATCCATCTACAAAGAGATGGTGAAAATCATCAATAAGAAATTGCCGGTAATTCGGGAAGAAGTCAGCCGGGAAGAAGCCAAACGCCGCATTGAGGAAATCAAAGAGCCTTATAAGCTAGAAATTCTCGATGATATTAAACAGGAACCGATTACCATCTACCACTTAGGGAATGACTGGTGGGATTTGTGCGCTGGACCCCATGTGGAAAATACCAGCGAACTGAATCCTAAAGCGATTGAATTAGAAAGTGTGGCTGGTGCATACTGGCGAGGGGATGAAACCAAAGCGCAACTACAGCGGATCTATGCTACTGCTTGGGAAACTCCAGAGCAACTGGCAGAATATAAGCGACGCAAAGAAGAAGCCATGCGACGCGACCACCGCAAACTGGGTAAGGAACTGGGATTATTTATATTCTCCGACCAAGTGGGTCCTGGTTTACCGTTGTGGACGCCTAAAGGAACACTCCTGCGGAGTTTGTTGGAAGACTTCCTCAAGCAGGAGCAGCTTAAACGTGGATATTTACCCGTAGTCACTCCCCATATTGCCAGAGTTGACTTATTTAAAACGTCTGGACACTGGCAGAAATATAAAGAAGACATGTTCCCTCTGATGGCGGAGGATGAGGAAGCCGCACAATTAGAACAGGGCTTTGTTCTTAAGCCCATGAACTGTCCTTTCCACATTCAAATATATAAGAATGAGTTGCGCTCTTATCGGGAATTACCGATGCGCTTGGCGGAATTTGGCACGGTCTACCGCTATGAACAATCGGGAGAATTGGGAGGATTAACCAGGGTACGCGGGTTTACGGTGGATGACTCCCACCTGTTTGTGACACCGGAACAACTGGATGAGGAATTCCTGAATGTTGTGGATTTGATTCTGTCGGTGTTTAGAAGTCTGCAATTGAAGAATTTTAAAGCCAGGCTGAGTTTCCGCGACCCGGAGAGTGATAAGTACATTGGTTCCGATGAAGCTTGGGAAAAAGCCCAAGGTGCCATTCGTCGGGCTGTGGAACACCTGGGAATGAATTACTTTGAAGGTATCGGGGAAGCCGCTTTCTACGGTCCGAAACTCGATTTTATCTTCCAAGATGCGCTAGAAAGGGAATGGCAGTTGGGAACCGTGCAGGTAGATTACAACTTGCCAGAACGGTTTGATTTAGAATACGTCGCTGAAGATGGCACGCGCAAGCGTCCGGTGATGATTCATCGCGCTCCCTTTGGTTCTCTAGAACGGCTGATTGGGATTTTGATTGAAGAATACGCTGGTGATTTCCCCTTGTGGTTGGCACCAGTGCAAGCTAAATTGCTACCTGTGACTGAGGCACAACTAGACTATTCTAAAGAAGTAGCAGCGAAGATGCGGGCTGTGGGTATTCGTGCAGAAGTCGATACTAGTGGCGATCGCTTGGGTAAACTAATTCGCAATGCTGAAAAGGAAAAAATCCCGGTGATGGCGGTTGTTGGTGCGAAGGAAGTGGAATCGGTAAGCTTGAGTATCCGCACCAGAGCTTCCGGTGAGTTGGGAAGTATGCCAGCTTCTGAGGTGATTGACAAGATGAAGGAAGCGATTGGTAGTTACACTAACTTTTAATCGCTAGCAAATCGTAGCTGATTACGAATCTGTAGGGTGGGTGAAATTTTGCCTACCCTACATTTTTTTATTATTATAATCCAGCAACGGCAAATAATAAAAATTAATTCTCAGGATTCGCGTATGTTAATGTTACTCTTCTATGTTGGAGATGACCTTTATGCCCTTGATAGTGCCCAAGTCGTCGAAATCATACCGAGGGTTGTGCTGAGAAAGATACACCATGCGCCGGATTATGTAGCAGGTTTATTTAACTACCGTGGTGTAATTGTACCAGTCATCGATTTATGTCACCTAATTCAAGGGAAGGCTAGCCGCCCTTACTTAAGCACACGCATTATCATGGTTAATTATATTGCTAAAGATAATACCAAGCGTTGTCTGGGTTTGATGACGGAACGGGTGACAGAAACTTTAAACAAATCGGATACTGAGGTAATGGGTGTGGAAACGGAATTTGATGAAGCTCATCCTTACTTAGGAAACATAATTATGGATGAGAAAGGAATGATTCAACGCATCCGGTTAGAATATTTACTGTCAGATTCGCAACACAAGTACCTATTAGCGACGGCGGGAGGCTAACACTGATGGTACTAGCAATAATTGAAACAATACTGCAAAATAAAATCGGTTTGGATGCAAAGGTCATTGGTCGCAAGGAAATAAGTAGAATTACGGAAAGGCGACGCTTAGCTTGTAATTTACCAGACTTGCCAAGCTATCTCCAGTATTTGCAAACATCCACCCAGGAATTGCAAGAACTAATTGAAGAGGTAATTGTCCCGGAAACTTGGTTTTTTCGCGATAAAGAACCATTTACTTTTTTGCAGCGTTATGTTACATCTGAATTGCTGCCTTCCCAGAGTCAGCGCATCCTCCGGCTGTTAAGTGTACCCTCCTCTACTGGGGAAGAACCTTACTCAATTGCCATGACTCTCTTGAATGCAGGTTTGACTCCCCATCAGTTTTGTATTGATGCTGTTGATATCAGTAAAAAATCATTACTAAAAGCTCAACAAGGTATCTTTCGTACCAATTCCTTTCGAGGAAATAACCTAGAATTTCGGCAACGCTATTTTATTCAAAAGGGGGATGAATATCACTTGTCTGACTTGGTGAAGGGTGCTGTTAATTTTAGGCATGGTAATCTCCTAAATTTCAATTTTTTAATTGATAAACATCCTTACGATATAATTTTTTGTCGCAATGTTTTAATTTATTTTGACCAAGTATCTAGAGATAAAACAATTCAAAACTTAGAGCGATTATTAAAAAATCAAGGATTGTTATTTGTCGGACACGCCGATACTTCACAGATAATCAAGAATTCGCATTTTGTAGTTGTGCGACATCCTTTAGCTTTTGCTTACCGCAAGAAAGACGATAATCAAGATAGATTCAGAGACGAGAATTATCATAAAAATCAGCAGTCCAACCATAATCAAACTCTCAAGTATAAGTTAGAAACAAAAATCAATGACAATAAATCTTGGGAAATTTTAAATCCTATAAAAAATCAAAATTTTAATCAGGAAATTCCTTCATTACAAACTGCTCGTTCCTTAGCAGATAGGGGACAGTTAACTGTAGCCGCAACATTATGTGAAACTTATCTGAAGCAGAATTCTACCAGTGTTGAAGCTTACGTATTGCTGGGACAAATTCATCAAGCTCAAGGGCTGGAAGCACAAGCAGAAAAATGTTTCCAAAAAGCGATTTATCTGGAACCAAATCACTACGAAGCTCTGATGCAGCTAGCCCTAATCACAGAACATCGGGGAGATATGAATAAAGCAGCTTTACTAAGGCAACGTATCGAAAGACTTTTAATAATTCGTAATTTGTAATTGCAGGTAATGATGAGACAATCTATAATCAATCTCTAATTAAATTAGTCATTAGTCATTGCTGACCTTAGCCATTAGCAACTAATAGGGTGTAGAAATATGTGGAAAAATATGGGCTTGCAACAGCGCATTTTTAGTGCATTTATATTCATAGGAACAATAGTTTTAATTGTGGCTCTAATCGGCTGGTTAGCGACTGCCCGACTGAGCAGCCACATCAATACACTAAGTAATAATACTTTGCCTAGAATCGACAATTTGTGGAAAGTCAATGAAGCACAATCGAGGGTTCATGCATCAGAGAAAGTGCTGCTTGCTAACGTCCTAAATGAGGAACAGAGAAAAAAAGAGTTAGACAGGATTCAGTCTGCCTTTAAGGATATAACCGAAGGATTAAGCCAATACGAAAAGACTCCTCGTGACGCGGAAGAAGACAAAATATATAAAAAAATTTCTCCCGAAGTGGATAAGTGGAAAGCCGCTAGTCAAGAGTATCTCCAGATTCATGACAAATTTCTCAGATTGGGCATTAATAACTCGATAAAAGTTGATGTTGAGTTGTTGAAGCAGGGGAAAAGTAATCCAACTGAATCCACATCTGCTACAGTTGCTGTTGATGTGATTAAGGAGATGAATGATTACTTGCTGGCGAAATTAGATCCGGCATTCCAGACAGCGACGAATGGATTTTTAGAACTCCTGACATACAACAAAAACTTAGCAGAAACTGTTACCAAGTCAGCCGAGCAAGATGTGGCTAGTAGCACATTCTGGATAATTGTGGCCTTGCTGATTGGACCATTAACGGCAGTGATTTTTGGCAGGTATTTTAGCAACACAATTGCTAAACCACTGGGAGCAAAAATTGCTGGCGTTGTGGGAGTAGCAGAGAAAATTTCTCACGGAGATTTGACGACTTTAGTTCCAGAGTCAGAAAACCAGGATGAAATTGGGAAATTACAGAATTCCTTCCGCACGATGTCGAAAAACCTGAATTCTTTAATCACCCAGGTGCAAAAATCTGGTATTCAAATCACAACTTCGGCGACGCAAATAGCAGCTTCTGGCAAACAATTAGAAGCAACGGTGACAGAACAGGTTGCTTCTACCAATGAAGTGGCTGCTACCGCCAAAGAAATTGCTGCTACCTCCGCGCAATTGGTGAAGACAATGGATGAAGTGGAGCGCAAGTCGCAAATGACGGCTCAAGCAGCAGGAGACAGTCAACATGAACTAACCGAAATGGAAAAAACCATGCGGTTGCTGGCGGAAGCGACTAGTACCATAGCGAACAAACTGGGAGTGATTAACGAAAAAGCTAACAACATTAACAGTATCGTCACCACGATTACCAAAGTTGCTGACCAGACGAATTTACTCTCCCTAAATGCAGCTATTGAAGCTGAAAAAGCTGGAGAGTACGGTACTGGGTTTGCTGTTGTCGCCAGAGAAATTCGCCGTCTAGCTGACCAAACAGCCGTCGCTACCCTGGATATTGAAAATATGGTCAAAGAGATGCAAGGAGCAGTAGCAACCGGGGTAATGGAAGTCGATAGCTTCACAAAAGAAGTAGAAAGAGGTGTAGAAGATGTTCGCAATATCGGCGTAAAATTAGAGTCAATCATCGAGCAAGTGCAAACTCTCACCCCCCGCTTTCAACAGGTGAGTAATAGCGTAGAGAACCAGTCCCAAGGCGCAGTGCAAATCAGTGAGGCGATGGAACAATTGAGTGAAGCCTCCTCTCAAACCGCTGCCTCCCTGCGGGAAATTAACGGTGCGATTGGGCAATTGAACGACGCAGCGGCTGGGTTACGGCAGGAAATCTCTAATTTTAGAGTAGCTTAGGATGGATGGTTCATGGCAAACGATTGCTGGAATCAAATAGGTGTGGAGGGTAGGGGCGATCGCACCTGTGCAAAGCTGAAAACCGTAACTCACTGCCGCAACTGCCCAGTTTATTCCACCGCTGGGCGGAGTTTATTAGAACGAGTTGCACCGCCAGAATATATCCACGAGTGGACTGAGATAGTTGCAAAAACCCTGCCTGCCCAATCTATAGCGCCAGCTAACGGTGCAATTGTCCAGTCTACGGAAACCATATCAATTATGATTTTTCGCCTAGGAGGTGAATGGTTAGCGCTGCCGGTGCGATTATTCCAAGAGGTGACACAACCGTGTGTCATTCACACTCTGCCCCACCGCAGCAACCAACTGTTTCTAGGCTTGGTTAACATTCGCGGTGAAATTCTGATGTGCATCTGCCTCGGACATCTCCTCGATTTGGACACTAATGACTCGTCCCCACCGCAGAATTCTGTCGTCTCTAAACGGATGGTGGTTGTGGGAAGTGCAGAGAACCGATGGGTGTTTAGTGTTGACGAAGTGTATGGAGTTCACCGCTTCCCAATGGGTGAATTGCAAAGTACACCAGTAGTAATTGCCAAAGCCTCAGAAACTTATACAAAAGGTGTAATTCACTGGCAGGGACATCAGGTGAGTTACTTGGATGCAGATTTGTTGTTTTACACCCTCAACCGGAGGATACTTTGATGGTAAACAAAGAAAACATGGGCTACTGCACCATGCGATCGCTCTTCCGGTTAGAAGTAGAAACCACAACCGCCAAGCTTTACGAGCAACTCACATCCCTGAAGACTCAACCCCAGTCTGCCCAAATAATAGAGTCGATGTTGCGCTCAGTTAACGCCATCAAAGGCGCTGCTCGTCTTGTCGAGTTTGACCCGGCGATTGAACTAGCGCACACTATGGAAGAAAGCTTGACTGCCACCCTGAAACAAAACGTCACCTTGTCAGCAAAACAAGTTGATGTGCTAGTAAACGGTGTCAATTGGCTTGTGAACCTCAGCCAAGCTGAAGAAGAAAATTTTGACTCTTGGTTTTCCCAACAACAGCAAAGACTAGCAAATGTGCAACAAAGTCTCGCTTCCCTACTCACACCAGGGGTGAGAGCTACTCCCCCAGTAGCACCAGTCTTGCTGCCAACACAAGAACCGCCGCAACAACATCAGGCTGTGGATGCAACTATTTCTGAACCGAAGCCTGAAACTAACAATAATTTAACTAACCTCGAAACCTTAAGTTCCTCAGATTATATCATACAAAATCCTATTAGTCAACAACCCGTTAGCAGCCCCGCAGAAAATCCCCCCAGCACCGGAAGTGACGAGGGAGTGAGCATCAGCGGCACCTCGATGCTGGACTTGTTCCGCTTGGAAGTGGAAGCCCAGACAGCAATTTTAAATGAAGGCTTGTTAGCCCTAGAAAGCCAACCCCAGTCAGGAAAAGCCCTAGAAGCGCTGATGCGGGCTGCCCATTCCATCAAAGGCGCCGCCAGGATAGTTGCGCTAGATGCGGCTGTGAACCTAGCTCACGTCATGGAAGACTGCTTTGTAGCAGCACAAAACCAAACCATTACTCTAGGAGCGGATGAAGTAGATATACTGCTGCATGGTGTCGATTTGCTGATTAATATCAGCCAAGTCGAAGACGGTGGGATGAACCGTTGGCTGTCGGAAAACGGAGAGGATATTGCAACTACCAGACAGAATATCGCTGCCATATTAACACCAGGTGCTACACCCGTGGCTAAGGAACAGAAGAAAACACAACAGAATATCCCAGCCTCTTCCAGTTCCCTAGCCACCAGCCCCACTCAACTACCTGTAGCGAACAACACCCCAGCCACACCCGTTAAAACCGAACCCACTAAACTAGAACCTGTCGCGCAGAAAGCAGCACCACCAGAAACCAGTGCAGACCGAGTGGTCAGAGTCAGTGCAGAAAACCTGAACCGCATCATGGGATTAGCAGGTGAATCTCTAATTGAGGCAAATTGGTTACAACCCTTCGCCGATTCCCTACTGATTCTCAAAAAACGACAACTGGAATTGTCAAAGATGCTGGAAGAATTACAGAATACCTTACCAGCCAGCTACATAAATCAAAAGGGTGACAATTATCTCGAAGTTGTCAAAGCCAAAGAGCGGGAATGTCGCGAGATATTGCTAGAGCGTATAAACGAACTAGAATTATATGCGCGGCGTACTGGCAATCTTTCAGATAGATTATACCGAGAAGTAATTGCGTCGAATATGCGTCCCTTTGCTGATGGTGTGCAGGGGTTTCCCCGGATGATTCGGGATTTAGCCAGAAAGCTAGGTAAACAAGTAAAATTTGAAATTATCGGCAAATCAACCCCCGTAGATCGGGATATTCTCAAGAAACTGGAAGCACCTCTAACCCATATTTTGCGTAACTCAGTGGATCACGGTCTGGAGACACCGGATATTCGCTCTGCAGCGGGTAAACCAACAGAAGGAACAGTAAAACTTGAAGCTGTTCATCGTGGGGGAATGCTCTCGATTACTATTACTGATGATGGTAAAGGAATTAACTTTGACTGGCTGCGACAAAAAATTATTTCTAAGAGCCTATCAACTGCGGATCTAGTAGCTCAAATGAGCGAAAGCGAGCTATTAGAATTTATCTTTTTACCCGGATTTTCCACAGCCAAGCAAGTAACAGAAATATCCGGACGTGGTGTAGGCTTAGATGTGGCGAAAAGCATGGCCCAGGAAGTTGGTGGCACCGTGCGCGCCACTACTACAATGGGTAAGGGTACGAGTTTTCATTTTCAATTACCCCTCACACTTTCTGTAGTTCGCACTTTATTAGTAGAAATATCTGGCGAACCCTACGCATTTCCATTGGCTAGAATTGACCAGATTGTCATGGTAAATAAAGCTGACATTTATTCAGCAGAAAATCGACAATATTTCATCATGAATAATAAAAATATTGGCTTATTGGCTGCCAATCAAGTCTTAGAATTACCAAAATCTCCACCCAATTCTGACACCTTACCTGTCGTTGTAATTAGCGAGCAATCAGATTACTATGGTTTGGTAGTAGATAGGTTTTTAGGCGAACACGACTTGGTGGTCAGACCTTTAGATCCTCGCTTAGGCAAAGTTCAAGATATTAGTGCTGCTGCTCTCATGGGAGACGGTACACCAATTTTGATTGTTGATGTTTCGGACTTGATGCGTTCGGTGGATAATCTGCTTGATAGCAGTAGTTTGAATCGTCTCAGCAGTCAGATAATAACTAATTTGGTAGAGCAAAGCAAGAGAATTTTGGTTGTGGATGATTCGATTACTGTCCGGGAAATGGAACGCAAATTGCTGGAAAACAAAGGGTATAAAGTTGACGTGGCGGTCAACGGGATGGAGGGTTGGCACGCGGTTTGCAGTAATCATTATGACTTAATTGTGAGTGATGTGGATATGCCTCGGATGAATGGTATTGAGTTTGTTAGCAGGGTGAAAAATCATCCCAAATATAATTCACTCCCAGTGATTATCGTATCCTATAAAGACAGAGAAGAAGACCGAATTCGCGGTTTAGAAGTAGGCGCTGATTATTATTTAACAAAAACTAGTTTTCATGATAATACCTTGATAAATGCGGTGATTGATTTGATTGGAAATTAGTAATAAAAAAGTTAAAATTCTCAGATACCTGAATTCTTACATATTCGAGTATCTAATCTATCACGAATGATGCGCGGACTGCTAGAGAACTGACACACTGCAAAAATTGTCCATGATTTGTGCATCTTGTAACCTACTTCAGATAGAGAACGATTAATAAAAAAATGATTAAAAATTCAGTGTAAATGCCAGAAATATACATATGAATCCAACTTGGTATCATTAGCAATATTTGTGTAAAAAAAAATTACATGTAAACAACAAAATGAGTTGAAAATTATTTACACTGTTACAGTGGTTGACAAGCTGTCAAGTAACATTAATCATGGAAAATATTCTAGTTTTTGCATCTAATCCACAGTATGCACCTGCTCAACAATTTATCAATCTGTTGACGGCTGCGGGTAAATATCGAGTCCGAGGTATCAAAAAACCGAATGCTGTTGTATTACCTGCAATCGCAGATCCGGTCGAGTGGTCGAGTACTAAATCAAATTCACTGTTGGATGTCAAAGACATTTTCCAGGGGTGTGATACCGCTTGTATGTTTGTCATGCCCGCCCAGATTCTAGATACGCGCAATTTCGAGTCTTTACAGCGCAGCTTTATAAATGCTGCAACGGCAGCGGGAGTGCGACGTTTGGCATGGGTAGCACCTGCTTGTCCCGGCGAAAGTGAGTTAAGCAAGCGGTTGATGGCAGCAGAAGAACTTGTGCGTTCCGCCAGCATAGAAACTCTAGTATTGCGCCATGCACCTCTATTCTCTGACCTGCTTGACCAAAAAAAAGAGTTAAAATTCCGTCGTACCCTGTCATTACCCTTGGGAAGCAGTGCTTTACCGTGGCTGGCACCAGAAATAATTGCTGAGGGGTTGTATAAGTGGGTGCAGGGTGAAGTTAATAACCAACCTCCCGCAGTGCTAACGGGTCCTGTAGAGTTAACCGGAAACAATCTGGCTGAGGAAATTTCCGCTGTTCTCAAACAAAACCTCAAGGGTTACAAGTTTGCTCAACGACTGTTTACGGCAATTGACGTTGACTCTAGCGGAGAGATAGACCCGCAAGAAATTTTACCGTACTTGTTGGAACTGGGATATAGCAACGATGAAGCCCAGCACATGATTCAGGAAGCAGATAAAGACAACAGTGGTGCTATTGACTTCCGGGAGTTTATACATGGTTTAGAAGAACATCTAGACACAGCTTTAGTAGATATTCCCACTCAGGTGCAATATGTAAATATCCCGAAAGCGACTGCCCTTTATGACTTGATGAATGCGGGTATCGACGAAAATACTGCAAAATCCCGACTTGGTGTACTCACTGGGTTGATTGAGTCGGGTTTGTCGGAGCAAAATCAGGATTTGCAACAATGGTTAGGGCGTTCTAGCATTTCCCTACGCGACTGGGCTGATCGGTATATCCTCGACTTAATCAACGTTTACATTCTGCCGGGACGGGGAATTTTAACCATCACTGAAGGCATTTTTGATGGACAACCAGCATTTATTACACGGTTGTTGCAGGCAAATGGGCGGATACTCCTAGGAAGACGTACCCTGGATAACAAAACAGTAGAGATCCAATGGGCAGATGAAGACTTCGACGATGCAGAAGTTATCAGTTATCAACCCGAAGGCGGTGGTGAACGGGTTTTGAAGTTGAAAGAACAACGGCTCGTCAGTCTCTCAGCACGAGGTAGCTGGCCTGGACGCCGCTTGGCAACACAGTTATTTTTCCAAAATCAGCCTTTACCACGCTGGCAAGTTGCCTTATTTCGAGAACTAGGCGAGTTGCAGATGGAAGAAGTATCTACCACTGGTGCAGCCGATGAAGTTATTTGTAACTGCACTCAAGTTACCTGCGGCAAGCTGCAAGAATTAATTGACAGTGGTAACGATTCCATTGACAAAATTGCTGAACTTACTCAAGTCACCAGAATTTGCGGTGGTTGTCAAGCGCTGGTAGAAGAACTGCTCGGTTCCTCTAGTCTGGCGGTGGGAGAATTGGTGTCAAGGCAGAATTTGGGTCGGGGAATGTTCAAATTTGAATTTCGCCCTGTAGGTAAAGAAGTCGTCGCCTCCAAGCCAGGACAGCATATTATGATTCAAGGGCGGGTAGATAACCGTTGGGTGACACGCGCCTACACCTTAAGTTCTGCCGCCGAGCAAACAGATGCATACGAAATTACCGTCAAACGAGAAGAGTTAGGGTTGTTCAGTCGCTGGTTGTGCGATCGCGCAACCAATGACTCCCTATTCCGGATTTCTGACCCTACAGGCGAGTTTATCCTCGATCGCGAAAATTCTGCACTCTTCTTTGCCGGTGGGATTGGTGTGACTCCAGCAATTGCCATGATGCGAACCCTAGCTAATCGGGGAGATAAGCGGCAGTTTCACCTAGATTATTGTGCCCCATATCTGGAAGATTTAATCTTCCAACCAGAGTTAGAACAACTGAACGCTGCTCATGGAAACCTGACCTTTACCTTACGTCCAACCAGAAAAGGTGGTAGACTCAGCGCCGAGCAAGTACAAACTCAGTATCCTTACACAGAAGGTACAGTTGCCTTTATCTGCGGTCCCCAGGCATATATGGATGCAGTGCGGGGTTACTTGCAACAAGCTGGATGGCCTAATTTCGCTATCCGAGAAGAGCTATTCTCCTCCAAACTAGATGATGATGGTAAAGCCCAACGTGTAGTGCCGAAACGTCCTGCTGTACAGTTAGCAGGTGGGATTACCCCTATAGAACAGCATAGCTTCAATGTTGGACCAGTAGGTTCAGTGATGGAAGAAGCGGAAGCTTTCCTGAAGCAGTGTTACTTAGAGCAGGGCTTAAATGAAGTCTTCCTCCCCCGTTGGCAAGAAGTCAAAGCTTCCATCGAACAGACAGGAACCTACGAACACACCTACGACGAACTGACTTACGGTGCCCGCTTGGCATGGCGCAATAGTTCTCGGTGTGTCGGACGCTACTTCTGGCAGAGCTTACATGTTCGGGATATGCGGCATCTGGAAACAGAAGAGGAAATGTTCCAAGCCATTCTCGAACACATGAAGTACGCTACTAACGAAGGCGATTTGCGGGCGACAATGACCGTCTTTAAAGCCGATGGACGTCAGCTGTGGAACGTTCAATTGTTGCGTTACGCTGGCTACCGTCAACCAGATGGCACCATTTTGGGCGACCCAGGAAACCTAGAATTGACAGAATATGCCCTGAAGATGGGTTGGTCTAGTCCTAATCCCAAAACCGCTTTTGACTACTTACCAATCATTATCCAACTTCCAGGCAAACAACCCAAGCTGTTTGATATTCCCCCAGAAGCGATCCTAGATGTACCTCTGGAACATCCGCGCTATGCATGGTTTGCTGAGTTTGGGCTAAAGTGGTATGCTTTGCCTGCTGTTTCCAATATGGTATTTGATATCGGCGGCATTCAATACATGTGTGCCCCCTTCAACGGTTTCTACATGGGAACAGAAATCGGCGGTCGCAACTTCAGCGATACCTACCGTTACAATATGCTGCCTAAAATTGCCGAGAAGATGGGTTTGGATACTAGCGATGACAGTACCCTATGGAAAGACTCTGCTTTAGTGGAACTTAATATCGCTGTCGTTTACTCCTTCAAGAAGCATAACGTCCGCCTACTTGACCATCATACAATGGGTGATTACTTTATAAAGTTCGTAGATGAAGAGAAGCGTTGCGGTCGTTCCCTCTACTCTGACTGGACTTGGATCATCCCCCCCATTTCTGGTTCAACTTCCCCAGCATGGCCAATGGAAATGGAAAACCGGATACTCAAACCCAACTATTTCTATGCACCTGATGCTTGGAAGACGTTAAATGAAACTCAGGGTTGTCCATTCCATGAAGGTAAATAAATGGCTGACACAGTAGTGAAATACAGTAGTGAAATATAGAATTTGCGCGACCATGTGATTCATCATTAGGGAAGAGGTAATAGGTAATGCGGTGATTACC
>JAYKJH010000137.1:0-13209 GCA_035285345.1 Nostocaceae cyanobacterium
CCCATGCCCCATGCCCCATGCCCCCTGCCCCCTGCCCCATGCCCCCTGCCCCCTGCCCCATGCCCCATGCCCCATGCCCCATGCCCCATACCCCATACCCCATACCCCATACCCGATGCCATACAATTAAATCTGTAGCCACGTGGCGAGTGTTTTCGGCACTGGCAGAATAATGATTACCAATAAAGCTAGTGCAAGTAAACCCCAAAAATCTCGTCCATTGTCTAATTCTGTGACATCATTGAGGGCGGGTTCGTCGATGACGGGCATAAAGAACAGGATAATTGCCCACAGTAAAAAGCCTGGTTGGACTAGAGATAAACCCAACAGTAACAACCGAGCAATTTGACCGATAGCGATCGCAGCCCTTTGCCCAAACATCGCATGGACAATATGACCGCCATCGAGTTGTCCTATGGGCATTAAATTTAATGCCGTGACTATTAGTCCCAAGAATCCAGCAACAGCTACAGGGTGCATATCTATGGCGGTTTTAGCCGTTAATTCGCTACCCAGAGCTAACTTTGACAGCAGCGCCATCAGCAGAGAATACTGGGGATTAAAAGCATCAGGATTTAATAATTGTGCCTTGGCTGGGAGGGGAACAATGGTAGAATTAGCTAAACCCCAGATTAATAAGGGCACAGTAGCCACAAATCCTGCCAAAGGTCCGGCGATACTAACATCAAATAAAGCTTTACGGTTGGGTACAGGACTACGCATTTGAATAAACGCACCAAAGGTTCCCAGGAAAAAAGGTATGGGGATAAAGTATGGTAGCGTCGAGCGAATTTTATAATAGCGAGCCGTGAGATAATGACCTAATTCATGGATGCCTAAAATAGTCATCAATGCCAGTGCATAGGGGAGTCCTTGCAGCAATCCGACAGGGTTAGATCCCAACTGCTGGATATTCACACCAGCAATTTCTGCCCCTACCACAGTGGTAGTTACCATAGTGGCTGCTAACAGCAACAGAGCCAAACCAGGTCGGGTTAATTTTTCTTGGGTTGCCGATGAGGTTTTTGGAGCTTGTGGGTTAGGTACTAGGGCAAAGAAAGGTTTACCGTTTAAACCTTCTTGAAAAATCAACAAGAAGCGATCGCCAAATTGTGCTTCAATATTTTCTCGAACTTGTTGATATGCTACTGCTGGTGTAGTCCGCAATTGTCCGCGACAAATCACTGCTTGTGGTCGATATTCAAGGTTATGGATGTAGTATACAGACCACGGGAAACAATTGCGGAGTACAGTTTCTTCTGCCTGGTCGATAAAACGTACAGGTGCGGATTCTGGCATAGTATTAACCACCTGTTTTAATTCTGGTGTCGTGCTGTTAGTTGTTTTTGCGGTGGTTCGATTAGCATCATGACGTCCCCACTGAATCAAAAGCCAGTACAGAATTGGGCAGATGAATAAAGGCCAGATCAGCAATGCTCGCGGTAATGGTTGATTATTACCATATCTAGCCGTCCACACGCTCCACAAAATTGCCGGTGTCATCAACACTAGCCACAAAAGCCAGACGGGAGTGCGAGTGATACCAGCTACACTGCGCTGCACCATTAAATACGTAACCAATCCCAGGAGGAGGAGAAACCAAAATGCCATGCTATCTAAAGTGAGTTTGAAACAGATTTGTCGATACCAGTGTCAGCACAACGCTTGACTACAGGGTAGACCTAAAACCATTTTTTTTACCAACTTGATTAGGTTGATGTAGAGACAGGAAATTTCTCATCTCTACACCCCACAGTGTTACCAGATTACTTAAAAATCCTGACTGTTGTTGTTCTCATGAGTTCTTTGCCGACCCAATCGATTCACCCACCTAAACTACCACGGACTGTTTTTAACACTATTTTTGCATTTCCACCAAACCGCGATACTTTAGGAGGAACCGCTTATTTCATTGTAGGAAATGAAGGTAATATCCTGATAGACTCTCCGCCGTGGGATGAAACAAATCAGAATTTTCTCCAATCCCATGGAGGAGTGCGGTGGCTATTTTTTACCCATAGAGGTGGTATAGGGAAGCAAACGCCAGAAATTCAGGAATCATTGGGCTGTGAAGTCGTAATTCACGAGCAAGAAGCCTATTTATTGCCGGGATTAACGGTCACGAAATTTCAGGAAGAATTAATATTAAATTCCCAATCCCAGGTTATTTGGACACCGGGTCATTCTCCTGGTTCGGCATGTTTGTACTATAGCGAACATGGTGGTGTGTTATTTTCCGGACGCCATCTTATCCCCAATCACCAGGGTGAACCCCTACCCCTGAGAACTGCCAAAACTTTTCACTGGCGGCGTCAAATCAATAGCGTTCAGTTGTTGCTAGAGCGCTTTGATACTGAAAGTTTTCAGTATATTTGCCCAGGAGCAAACTTAGGCTTTCTCAGGGGTAAACAGATGATTGACCAAGCTAAACAGCGCCTTGACCGCTTGGATTTAAAAGCATTGCTACAAACACAACCGCTCCTCTAGGAACGCTGGCACGCTGGGACGCTGGGAATGAGTAATCGGGGAACAAGAACAAAATGAATATACCCAATGCCCAATGCCCATGATTATCCCGCTCCCGCGACTACTGCGGGATTACCCAATATTTCTACAGCGGCTTGATATTGAGTATCAGCTTCTGTAGCAATTTGTTCACGGGTAATGGTCTCAAGGGAAACTAGTTTGTCTGGTTTTATACCCAGCTTATGAATATCGTGGTGACTGGGGGTTTCGTATTTGGCGATGGTAACTGCCAATCCTGAACCGTCAGAAAGTTGAAATAGAGACTGGATTAAGCCTTTGCCAAAGGTGGTTTCACCTACCAGTTGTGCCCGACCATTATCTTGCAACGCTCCCGCCAGAATTTCACTGGCGCTGGCTGTGCCTTGATTTACTAGTACTACTAGTGGGTCGTGGGTGAGGGCAGGTCCAAAGGATTCAAATCCTCCTTGAATGCCTTGACGATTTACTGTGTAAACAATAGTACCTTGTTCTAACCACAACCGAGCAGCTTCAATACCAGCTTGCAGTAGTCCACCCGGATTATTTCTTAAATCCAGAATATATCCCTCGGCGCCTTGTTGTTCTAGCTTCCCAATCGCATGTGCCAGTTCCATGCTGGCGTTGGCGTTAAACTGACTGAGGCGAATGTAGCCAATGGGCTTACCTTGGGCAGTAGAGTGCAAATCAGCTACTACAGGGTTGAGAGCAATGCGATCGCGTACCACACGGAATTCACTCTTACCCAGTCCATCTCGTTCGATGAGTAAAGTTACTCGTGTACCAATTGGTCCACGCATCCTAGCAGCAGCTTCATCGAGGGTGAGGTTAATGGTAGAAATACCTTCAATTGCCACGATGCGATCGCGTGGTTTTAGCCCTGCTTTCTCAGCCGGAGAACCAGCTATTGGTGCTATAACTTCCAGTTGTCCTGTTTTTTGATTGAGAGCAATTTGCAACCCAACTCCCGTTAACTCTCCCGAAGTACTCACTTGTAAGCTACGATATTGCTCTGGATTCAAAAAGCGTGTAAACGGGTCATCCAGAGTTTGCAGCATTTTTTGAATTGCACTGTAGGCTGCGTCGGAATTCAACAGCGGTTGCGATAGCAACTTTTGCCTTACTTGCGACCAGTTTTGATGATTAAATGTGTCATCAAGGTAAGTACGATTGACAATTCGCCAAGCTTCTGATACTAATTTTTGTTCGTCTGTCAAAGCTGCCGCTGGTTGTACAACCCAACCCAGCACAACAATTACCGACAAAAGTAACGATAACGCCGTCCGCAACAATTGTTTTTGCATGAACCACCGTTTTGGCATGAACCCGATTCTCAATTTGACTGTTAACCGAAATAGCTTTTTAACCAAACTGCCGTCTTCTGACTAATCGTGATGAAATCCTTCTCTGGACTATGTTACTTTTTTTATAGAATTAATGCAGAATAACTCAATTGCTTCTGCAGTTGAGCTAGCTGTTATCCCAAGACTCAGCGACTAGAATCCTCTTTGTGTCCATAGTCTTTTGTTTTTGAGGGTATGGCGGTGGTGAGAGCATTTCTGGACTTAATCCTGATTTAGCTGTACAACTGTTACCCTCCTTAACCCGCGCAATCCATTTTTAGGAACTATCGATTGTATGGCAAACGTTTACGACTGGTTTGAGGAACGCTTGGAGATTCAGGCGCTCGCTGATGATGTTACAAACAAGTATGTTCCTCCCCATGTAAATATCTTTTATTGCTTGGGTGGGATTACCCTGACTTGCTTTTTGATCCAGTTTGCCACTGGATTCGCCATGACTTTCTACTATAAGCCGACAGTTGCTGAAGCCTACTCCTCGGTCCAGTACCTGATGAACGAAGTAAACTTCGGCTGGCTGATTCGCTCCATCCACCGCTGGTCTGCCAGCATGATGGTGTTGATGATGATTTTGCACGTTTTCCGAGTTTACCTGACTGGTGGGTTCAAAAAGCCCCGCGAGTTGACTTGGGTAACTGGTGTAGTCATGGCTGTAATTACCGTGTCCTTTGGTGTGACTGGTTATTCTTTGCCTTGGGACCAAATAGGCTACTGGGCTGTGAAAATCGTTAGCGGTGTACCAGAAGCCATTCCTGTAGTCGGTACTCTGATAGCCGATTTGTTGCGCGGTGGTTCTAGCGTCGGTCAAGCTACTCTGACTCGCTACTACAGCGCTCACACCTTTGTGTTGCCTTGGTTGCTTGCTGTGTTCATGCTCTTGCACTTCTTGATGATTCGCAAGCAAGGCATTTCTGGTCCATTGTAATTGACTGGTCTAATTGACTTTTGTCATTAATTTGTGCTAAGCACTGGCGGCTGAAGCATTAGCTCAGATAATTTTACTTAAACCCTTAAATTATTTGGGGGAATGCTACAGCCGCTCTAGTAGAAGCGCGGTAGGCTATTAAATAGAAATTATTTTCTTCATATCCTAAAGCGCAGCTGCTCAAATCAGTCATTGGCTTTAACAAATGTTTTGATTTACACCTACACAGGAGAACACATTTACGATGGGAACTCTGAAAAAACCTGACCTGAGCGATCCACAGTTACGTGCCAAACTTGCCAAAGGCATGGGTCATAATTACTACGGCGAACCAGCTTGGCCTAATGACCTACTGTATATCTTCCCTGTGGTAATCCTGGGTTCAATTGCTTGTGTCGTTTGTCTAGCAGTATTAGACCCTGCTGGTACTGGAGAACCTTCCAATCCCTTCGCTACACCCCTAGAAATTCTGCCAGAGTGGTATTTGTATCCTGTATTCCAGATTTTGCGCTCTGTGCCCAACAAACTTTTAGGGGTAGTGTTAATGGCTGCGGTACCCTTGGGTCTGATCCTTGTTCCCTTCATTGAGAACGTGAACAAGTTCCAAAACCCCTTCCGTCGTCCCGTCGCGATGGCTGTGTTCCTATTTGGTACAGCTGTCACCCTGTGGTTGGGTATTGGTGCTACATTCCCCATCGATAAGTCCTTGACCCTGGGATTGTTCTAAAATATTTAGAATATCAGGAAATTGACGCCTGGAGGTTTCTTAGCAAGTGCAATTGTACTAAAAAGAAACATCACCAGGCGTCTATTTTCAGGGATGTTTCCTAGTTCAGGGGATTTACAATCTCGATTTTAGATGATTAAGTACAGAGGATAAAGTAGGAAGCAAAGCCAGAGAAACCAATCTCAAAAGTTTGTACATCAAACTTAATTCTTCTAAAACTAAGTCTAAAAGCGACGAAATAATTGAAAAAACAACTTTTCACCTACTGTGTTAAAATCTCGGTCAATGCTTGACATGGTTCAGCGAGACCATCTGACGGTGAAGAGCGAGTTGAAATTGCTTAATCAAGTACAACAGTGGTTTGAGCAATTTTGTCTGCAACACATGTCTTATCTTCACTGGTCAGACGACCTGCTGCTGTATCGCCTCAACCTAGCCTTAGCAGAAGGCTTTACCAACGCCGTTCGTCATGCTCATCATGCTTTACCCCCAGAAACAACTATTGATATACACATAGCATTGTGGGTTGACCGAATAGAAATTAGGATTTGGGATTGGGGGAAACCCTTTGATCCTGATTCCCTAAAAGAGCCAGAGCCAGGTACTCTACAAGTTGGTGGATATGGTTGGTTTCTGCTGCGGCGCTTGGTTGATCGCGTCACCTACGAACGTTATCCTAATGGTAGAAATTGCCTACTGATTCAGAAGTATGGTGTCCCACCTATGCCTCATAGTTAATACTCGTTATCACTTTCAACTATTACCGGCTACCAATAAGGTAGCCTTCTGAGGTTTACAGCGATCGGAGCAGAAAGCCCATCGGCTTTTAGCCGTGGGATGAATGCGTTGCACCTAAAGGTGCAGTGACGCAATGTTTTCTAATTAACTCCTCTAGATATTCACTAGCACTAAGTTTGTTTTTTGCTGCTAATTCTAATACTGAATGCCAGGCGGTATCTGTGAGAAGAATACCACGTTGCTTCTTAGGTTCTTCATGTAATACTGGTACATTCTTTATTCTTTTCTTGCCTTTTCCTGTTGACATCATTTAGAACCAATATGTATACTAAAGCAATAGTAGCAAAAAACAAGGAGGTGAGTCAAGCGTGTTAGTTTTAGAGTACAAAGCTAAAGGCAATAAAACACAATATCAGGCAATTGAAGAAGCAATTAAAACAACTCAGTTTATTAGAAACAAATGTCTTAGATATTGGATGGACTCTTCTAGAGAAGATAATATCAATAATGCAGCACTTAGCCAATACTCAACAGTACTACGCGCTGACTTTCCCTTTGTGGCGGCACTAAACTCAATGGCAGTACAAGCTGCTGCCGAAAGAGCATGGTTTGCAATTTCTCGGTTCTACCAGAATTGCCAGAAAAATATTCTTGGGAAGAAGGGATATCCACGGTTTCAACACGACAATAGGTCAGTTGAGTATAAGACTAGTGGATGGTCTCTACATCCAACAAAACGTAGAATCACTTTCACTGACAAAAAAGGAATTGGAGAACTCAAGTTAATGGGCAAGTGGGATATACACACATATCCTGTTAAATCCATCAAAAGAGTTCGGATTGTCTGGCGTGCTGACGGGTTTTATGTCCAATTCGGCGTTGATGTCGAGTGTAAAGAAGAAGGGATGCCAACAGGTCAAGAAATTGGCTTAGACTTTGGATTAGAACATTTCTACACCGACTCAAACGGACATCATGAACCAAATCCTAGATTTTTGCGTAAGGCAGAAAAGCAAATAAAACACGCTCAACGGAGAATCTACAAAAAACAAAAGGGCAAGAACGGTAGAAACAAGGCTCGAAACCGATATGCACGCAAGCACTTGCAGATAAGTAGAAAATGTACTGAACACGCCAAATCGAAGGCTCGTCACGTCATGCGGTCTAACGACTTATGCGTCTACGAAAACTTGCAGGTTAAAAATATGGTGCGTAACCACCATCTAGCAAAGAGTATTAATGATGTTGGGTGGAGACAATTTCGGAGCTATCTAGAATACTTTGCCAATAAGTACGAAAAAGTGGCACTAGCTGTGGAACCTCACTATACCAGTCAGCAGTGTCCGAATTGTGGCACGATGGTTAAAAAATCATTGTCAACCAGGACACATACCTGCAAATGCGGTTGTGTTCTGCAACGCGACTACGCGGCTGCAATCAACATACTTCCTAAAGGTAAAGCTCAAATTGCTACCTCTGGGCAAGGGGGATGCAAGGTTTCTTCTAACAAGAAATCAAGAAACGCTAGGGGAGTTGGAACCGCTACTCAGGTTGGTGAGACAGCGCTGCGGGAGGGTTTCCCTCCGCAGGCGACTGCGTTCGCGGAGCGTGCGCCTTTGGCGCATACCCGAAGGGTGCAAACCTGCTTGAGCAAGTCCCGACGTTGAGCCTAGAATCCCACGGCTTTTCGTTAAACTGAGCCTAGCAAAAGTTTAACAGCCTTCTGAGGTTTACAGTCAAACACCAAGGCTCATCAAGCCAGATTATGATATTTTAGCAAAATATTGCCGTCCCCAGCAAAAATACTCATATAGAATATTTGGATGCTGAACTATAGAGATAAACAATCATAAATGCCCATCGGTTATGGCTGTATAGCTAAGTTAATCTAGACATAGTTGTAACTAATAATGCTAGATATTAACTTGAATAAAAACATTCATTTCCTTACGGGGAATAGTAAAAAAATTAACTATGTATTTATTTTTTTAGAAGTCTTTGAACAGGAAGGGGGGATTCAATCCTACGTAAAAGACTTATTTCAGGCATTTTTATCATTAAAAGAGGAAAAAATAGCAGAAGTATTTTTGCTACGTGATGAACCAGAAAAAGTAAATACTTTTACTAATATTCATTCCAGAGCATCTGTCTCACGTCTAAACTTTCGCTACTTTAAAACTCAGCCTCCTTACCTAGGAAGACTGAAAATGGCAACAGCATTGCTGGGGTGCTTGTTACACCAGCAACCCCAGCATGTTTTCTGTGGTCATGTAAATTTAGCTCCCCTAGTTGCTATGTTCTGTCAACCTTTGGGTATTCCCTACACAGTCATGACTCATGGCAAAGAGGTGTGGGAACCATTACCCAGGCTGATCCAATTCAGTCTGCAAACAGCGGCACATATTTGGACAGTCAGCCGCTACACCAAAAAGACAGCTTGTGCAGCTAATCACCTCAATCCCGACAGGGTGACAATCTTACCCTGTGCTGTTAATGGCGATTACTTCACTCCAGGTCCTAAGCCTACAGATTTATTAGAGCGCTATGGTTTAGGAAAGGCAAAAGTGCTGCTGACTGTGGCACGACTTTGGTCTGGGGATATTTATAAAGGGGTAGATGTCACGATTCGGGCTTTGGGTGCGATCGCCCAAGAATTTCCCGAAGTAAAATACTTGGTAATTGGTCGTGGTGATGACCAACCACGATTAGCTCAATTGGCACAAGACTTAGGCTTAGCTGAACGGGTGATTTTTGCTGGTTTTGTTCCGAATGAAGAATTGGTAGGGCATTACCGACTTGCTGATGCGTATGTGATGCCTTCCCAAGAAGGATTTGGAATTGTATATTTAGAGGCTATGGCTTGCGGAATACCCGTAGTGACTGGTGATGATGATGGCAGTGCAGAACCATTACTGGATGGTAAATTAGGCTGGCGAGTACCTCATCGTGACCACAAAGCAGTCGCTGAAGCATGTATAGAAATATTCCGAGGCATTGACCAACGCTGTGACGGGGGATGGCTGAGAGAACAAGTGCTGACTAATTTTAGTATGGATGCATTCCAACAACGGTTGCAGACACAACTCAAAGCAACGATTCTTAGCAGCAGACACCAGTAACACTTGCCAATTACTAGTCTAAAATCGCTATGCTAGAGGCATAGCAAACATCGACAACATGAGCTTTAAAACGTTTCCCTCAAATCTCCCTAACTTACGCCCTCTGCTCACCCTCATAGCAATAATTTGGGTACTAGGGTTACTAGGCTTTGGCTGGTTGCTCAAGTCGTTTCTGATTTTGCTGCTACTACTGCTACTAGCACCAGTTGTGGCATTTTTCGGATTTCGCTGGTGGCTAAGGAGTAATCTGGTAACTGAAGCCTGTCCCGTCTGTGGTTATGAATTAACTGGTTTGAATAACACTCAACTCCAGTGTCCTAACTGTGGAGAACAGCTAACATGGGAAAATCATCATCTCCAGCGGTTGACCCCTCCTGGGACAATCGAGGTACAAGCTGTGGAAGTTCCAACTCAAGTAGTGGAAGAATAGTAAATAGTTATTGTTCATAAGTCATTACTGCTCTATATTTAACTCATGAGTAATGACTCATGACGAATGGCTATCACCTTTGCTTTGAGATAGATAGAGTATAGGGGTGCTGACCGGGAGATAGTTGCCCAACATATATTGAGTACCTACCTGCTTGCCAATATCCAGAAATTTCGGGATTTTTTTTGGGGTCAGCATCTGCTAGTACACAAAAACGTCCATTTGGTCCATCAATTAACAAAGTTGGTTTGCCACCACCAGCAACATTTACTCGTAAATATGGTAGTGACTCACTAACCTGGATAACTTGATTGGGTGTAGCGGCAATGCTACCACAGTTACTTTTTGTCTGTCCACCAGATATGCCATTGACCACCAATGGATCGGGACGGAAGTTAGGATTAATAGAGACAACTTGTGCTTGGGCTAAGGAAGTTCCCATAACAGCTAAACTAATCGCCAAAGTTGTGGGAACAATATTACATAGTAGGCGCGTCTTCATCTTGTCATGCTCCCCACTGTTTTCAAAGCGATATCGATACACTTATCCTAATTTTTTAGACGGTGGATAGTGGGTTTGGTTCCTGATGTAATTAAAGACTCCGCCCTTAAGGGCGGGGACTAAATACCGAAGCATTACCAACCTCTCTGGTGTCAGGGGTTAATTACTCTTCGGTGGTCAGATAGCTGACATTCCACATCTAGCAACAGCTAACAGACAAATATCGCTGATGAACAGCTAATAGTAACAGGCTTTTGTGGGAGCTATTATCTATTAACTACTAACAGCTAGCTGGCTGTAGCACTAATCTCAAACCATTGAGGGAAAATATTGTGTGAAGTACATATATAACCAGCGTACCTTTTTTGCTAACACAATATCAAATTGATACTTGCCTATGGCAATTGAGTCTGTTCCATCTAAAGATTAGTTAAGATAGCCGAGAAATCATCCAAAACCAGGGATTTTTTAGTTTTTTATTTCCCACTTTCCCAACAGAGGTAGATACTGATGAACCCTCAACCTGAACAAGACATGGATAAGCGTCTACAACAAATCGAAGCAGAGATTAATGCTGCTGCTCCGGTCATCATCGAGCCACAACAACCAAATCAGTCATCATCTGCTTCCACTCCTGAATCTCAACCTCTCCAGTCAGCGCTAAATCAGTTCCTGAACTGGTTTAACGAACTACCAGGTACGGGCAAAATAGTCACAGGTGTGGTGGTGTTTCTGGTGGGGACTGCTATCTTACAAGCAGTGTTAAAACTGGTTGTATCTGCCATCAGTCTGGTATTGTTGGCTGGTCTAGTGTACTTTGGATACAAGTTTTTTGTAGCCAACAGCTCGAAAAATCAACAATAAAATTAAATGTCAATTGTGGACAGGGTATAGGGTATGGGAAATTAGTTTCCTCAGCCCTTGTCTCTTATACGTATTGACACTGAAGAAATGGAAATATTTTTAACGGCGCTTTTACGGTGAAACCCATTTAAAGGAAGTTGTGTGATGGCAAACCCAAGTGTGAGGAGAAGTAGCAATAGTAGCAACCCTGCCAAAGGACAGGGAAAAATTAAAACACTGCCAATCGTCACTAGACGCTGTGCAGCTTGGTTAGTGGAAGTGACACTGGTAGCTGCCAGTGGCTTAGTTCCCTATAGTATTGGGGTTTATGCCAATACTCATCAACTAGAGCGCGTGCCGATTAACCCTGTGCTAGTCGCTACGGAAGAAACTTTTGCCCGCACTTTGTCTCTACCGATAGCTGACAACAATCGTCAGGTGGCACCCCTGGCTAACTTGTTTTGGTCAGCTGGGTTGGTAGCACCCTTGTTGTTGAGTGGCTGGCAATTTTATTTACTCGCCACTACTGGTAGCACCCTTCCTAAGCGTTGGTTTGGTGTCAAGGTGGTGACGGCGGCAGGGAAACCTCCGGGGTTAACAAGGGTTTTGGTGCGAGAAGTGGTGGGACGCTGGGGTTTGCCTCTGTCCCTGGCTTTTTTTATGTGGCGCTATACAGGCGCATTTCCTAATTTAGGCATCTTGATGGGATTGGCAGGATTTTTAGTGCTGGGAGAAGGGATTAGCTACCCTTTTCATAAAGACAGGCGATCGCTACACGATAGACTGGCGGGAACTTATGCGGTCGATGCTTATCGTCCGTTTGTGTTTTTGGGTGGTAAGGGTAACGGACGTAGTAAGTATAAACGAGCAGAAAAAGGCGAGCAGTGGGTAGAAGGCGATGAAGATGCAGCAATTGCTTCGATAGTAATTTCGCCAGAACCCAGAAGACGTAAGCGTACACTGTGGCGCTGGATGCGACAAAATCCTGGAATGACTTTGATTGTCGTAGGGCTACTGAGCATGGCTGCGGTATCTGGAAGTTTAATCGGTACGCAAATTTACGTACAAAGTCAGTTAAACCAACGCTCGGCACAACAGCGCAACAGTGAGCAGTTTCTGGCACTAGTGAAAAAAGTCAGCCCCGAATCTGGGTCTAGTCTAGAGGATAGACGAGCCGCAATTCTGGCATTGGCGACTCTCAATGACGCGCAATCGATAAAGTTTTTGGTGGAACTGTTAGGACAAGAAACCAACCCCCAACTGCTGGATACGATTCAGCAAGCTTTGGCAAGTAACGGACTCAAAGCTATGCCTTATTTGCAACGCTTGAATCAGTCTCTATCCAACGAGTTGCAGGCGGTAAAAACCAGCGGGACACCCCAAGAACGAGAATTGCGCTTGAGTAGGTTGCAAAACACTCAGCAAGCGATCGCCAAAATTTTGGTTGTCTACAGTGGCAAAAACCAAGGAGTGGATCTGTCGCGCACGGAATTAGGTCAAAACATGACCGGAGCAAAACCACCGTTTTTCTTGGTGCTGGATAAAGTGGATTTATCGGGTGTGAAATTTACCTCTGCTAATCTCAACCGTTCTAGTTTTCGGGGTACTCGCTTCCGGGGAGTGGGTGAGGATGGTCGCTACGATACCTTTGATGATTGGATTGCTGATTTGAGCGGCGCTAAGATGCAACAAACCAATCTCACCGATGCAAACCTCAGTCGGGTGATGATGAACCGTACCGATTTAAGTCGCGCTACTCTGAACCGCGCTAACCTAGCTAGTGCCCGGATGAATAGTGCTAACCTGAGTAGCGCCCAACTAGTAGCAGCGAACATGCGGGATGCCGTATTAGAAAATGCCAAACTCACAGGGGCAGATTTAGGGGAAGCTAATTTACAAGAAGCTAATTTATTTGCTGCTCGTCTGAGTCGCGCCATTGCTCTAGGAACTAAATTAAGCTTCGCCAATTTAACTAAATCTGATTGGCAGGCAGCAGATTTAAGTGGGGCTGATTTGAGCCGTGCTAACCTCCGGAGTGCTAACTTGAGCGCTACCCGGCTTA
>JAYKJH010000138.1:0-5415 GCA_035285345.1 Nostocaceae cyanobacterium
GTTTTCCCCACACCCGTAGGACCCATGAATAAAAACGAACCTATGGGGCGTCCGGGGTCTTTCATCCCAGCGCGAGCGCGTCTAATGGCTGCTGCTACAGCTGATACTGCTTCTTCTTGCCCAATTACCCGCTCATGCAAGTGGCTTTCTAGCTGTAATAATTTTTGCCTTTCTGATTCCAGTAAGCGATTTACAGGGATACCTGTCCACTTAGCGACAATTTCCGCAATGTCGGCTTCCGTGACTTGTTCCCGCAATAGGGTGCTACCCTGACTTTGGATTTTCAACAGTTCCGTTTCCTTCGACTCCCGTTCCCGTTGCACCCCTTCCAGCTTCCCATACTTCAGTTGAGCGGCTTTATTCAGGTCGTAAGCGCGTTCTGCTTGCTCAATTTGTACCCGCAGAGCGTCTTCCTGTCTCTTTAAGGTGCTGATGGCTTCTAGCAGGTGCTTTTCGCTTTCCCATTGGGAGTTCAAATTATCGTGTTTTGCAGTTAATTTCGTTATTTCCTGCTCAATTCGCTCCAAACGCTCCCTAGTTTGCACCGGACGCTTATCTTCCGCTGCTAGGGATAGTTTTTCCATCTCTAGCTGCATCAAGCGGCGGTCGATGTTTTCCAATTCCGTCGGTTTGGAGGTAATTTCCATTTTCAACTTTGCCGCTGCTTCATCCACCAAATCAATGGCTTTGTCTGGGAGGAACCTGTCAGAAATGTAACGCGCTGATAGAGTAGCAGCAGCTACCAAGGCGGAATCGGCAATTTTCACATCATGGTGGACTTCGTAGCGCTGTTTCAACCCCCGGAGGATGGAAATAGTGTTTTCCACGGTCGGCTGATCCACAAATACCTGCTGGAAACGACGCTCAAGCGCGGCGTCTTTTTCAATGTGTTTGCGGTACTCATCTAGGGTGGTCGCACCAATACAGCGCAGTTCCCCCCGCGCTAGCATGGGTTTGAGTAAGTTTCCCGCGTCCATTGTCCCCTGGGAACCGGAACCCGCACCTACGACGGTGTGCAGTTCATCGATAAATAGCACAATTTGCCCGTTTGATTCCGTAACTTCCCGGAGAACGCTCCGTAAACGGTCTTCAAACTCACCCCGGTATTTCGCCCCAGCAATCAAGCTACCCATATCCAGGGAGATTAGCTGGCGGTTTTTCAAGGATTCAGGAACGTCACCGTTCACCATCCGCTGTGCTAATCCTTCCGCAATAGCTGTTTTCCCGACCCCTGGTTCCCCAATTAACACTGGGTTATTTTTACTACGGCGAGACAATACCTGAATCACGCGGCGAATTTCATCATCCCGTCCAATTACTGGGTCGAGTTTGCCAGCTTTTGCCTGTTCCGTCAAATCTCGTCCATACTTGGCTAAGGCTTCATAGCGGTTTTCTGGGTTTTGGTCTGTCACTTTTTGCTTACCGCGCACTGCTTTAATTGCCGGTTCTAGCTTGGTAGCGTCCAAGCTGAAGCTTTTCATCAACCGGCGTCCGATACGCTCATCTTCAGTAAATCCCAGTAAAATGTGTTCCACGGAGATATAGGCATCCTCCATGTTTTTCCGAGCCTCTTCCGCACGGTCAAGCATCACGTCTAAACTGCGACCGAGGTACAGCTGATCTGGTTTCCCTGCAAATCGTGGTTGTTTTTGAGTAAAGGCTTCCAGTTGCTGTTGCAATCGAGTCGGTTCCACCCCCGCTCGATTGAGAATTCGCCCCGCTAATCCATTATTTTCTTCTAATAGGGCAATAACTAAATGTTCTACTTCTAGTTGTTGTTGTTGAAAGCGACGGGCTACATCCTGAGATTTGACTACCCCTTCCCAAGCTTTATCAGTAAATTTATTAGGATCTGTTGGCTGCATCTGTAATTATTGTTGAGTCGAACGGATGGTTGGGAATTGGGCATTAGGAATTGGGCATTGGGAGAAAATAATATTATCTATTCCCGATTATCTATTCCCTATTACCCATTAAAAATCAAAACTAGTGCGGACAGTAGCCTGCCATGTGCTACCGTTGGCACTATCGTTGTTGGCGTTCCTCACAAGAGATATTACGGGAGTGATACTGATATTGTCACTCAGTTGCAGATTGTAAAATGCCTCAAAATTAGTTTGGGTAGCATTACCCAAATCCCCAGTCACAAACGGCTGACCAATCGCCACACCAGCCAGGGTACCGGGAACAAAGAAATTCCTTAAGGTCGCTCCCAGCGTCCAACTGTAAGGATTGAGGTCTAAATTCCGGGACAGGACGGTATTAAATCCAGTATAACTGCCAAATCCCAAGCGACCAAAAACGGCAGTAGTGCGATTGAGGGCGTATTCGCCATTGATACCATAGGCATTAATTGTGGTGTTATTAATCAAGGCATGGGTGTATTGCAGCCTTAAGGCTAATTTATTGCTGGGTAAATATTCCACTTCCACACTACCTTGATAGCGATCGCCAAATAAACCCCCTTCAGTTCTCTGTTGAGTAGTTTGGTTGCTATCAGCGGCTATGTACAGGGAGCGTAGAGTTAATTTTCCTCCCCCCGGATTCCAAGCGATCGCCCCTCCAGCCCCTCCTTCCCTATCGATTTGATTTTGGATGATTAGAGGATTATTCACAAAAAAGCCAGAACTAAAATGCACTGCTTCGTTATTCGCATACTGATTGCGGTCAATAAAATCCCTAGGCAACATTTTTGCCCCAATTGACACCAGCAAATCCGACTGCGGCGTAAATTGATAATACAGGCGGCGTATCTGCAAATTATTATCTACAAGAGCGTAATCCAGCCCACCAGCATTAGCGATTAGCCCCTCTGTACCCAGGAGATTGGGGTTTTCATCTTGGATTTTACTAATGGCATCCCCACCATCATTACCCGATTCTAGCTGAGTCACTAACCTGTCTGATCCTTTAAAGCTAGTAGACAGGGTTAACCGAGCGCGGGAAATTATCGTCGAACCCGCATTACTTCCCCCAGTCGAAGCAGCAACCACTTCCCCTTGGAGCTTGGTGGTGGTGGAAAACTGATGTGCTTCTAATTGGGCAGTCCGACTATCAATATCTTTAATCCGAGTCCGCAACTCCACCAGAGCCGGACGAAATTCTTCCTCAAGTCTTTGGAGAGTTCTAGCGTCTTCCTCGATAAATTGCTCGCGGACCGTATTGACAAGTTGCTGGTCAATCTGCTGTGCCACGGCGTTGATAGCGGCCGCAAATTGGTAACGAGTCAGGGGACGCTTACCGCGAAAAGTGCCATCGGGAAACCCAGAGATCACACCATAGCGCTCCATCAGGCTTCTTAAAGCTTGATAAGCCCAATCTGTGGGCTTAACATCCGACAGTTGGTCAACGGAAGTCAGGGGAATTACTTCCTCTGAGGGGTCGTTAGGTGGGGAGTTAGGTGTAAATTCTGGCGTTAGAGGCGGTGTGTCAATAGTTGGTGGCGACACTTGCGCTACAGGTACAGAGGTTTCATGGGTCTGGATATCACCCGCAGTCACGGCGTCCACACTCGTCAACCCATACACTTCTTGTGGCAAAGAATTCGCCTCTGCAAGGGAGCAAACTGTGCCCCAACCGACTAAAGTCCCAAACAAAAATTTGGCAGGACGAGTTCCTTGCCTAAGCCATTGCTTCACACTTAACTCCATCACACCTTTATTGTCAAGCAATAATTACTGGGCTACCAGTTTTTCTGGCGATTCTGGCTCTCGTGCAGAACCTTGGGTGCCCAGTTGAATCAGTTCTACCTTATACCCATCTGGGTCTTCCACAAAAGCAATCACCGTAGAGCCGTGTTTCATCGGACCTGGCTCTCGGACAACTTTACCACCTTGGTCACGAATCGCTTCACAAGTAGCATAGATGTCATCGACGCCTAGGGCTATGTGACCGTAGGCATTACCCAAGTCATATTTTTCCACACCCCAGTTGTAGGTTAGTTCTAACACTGTATTGTCAGATTCGTCACCATATCCCACAAAAGCCAGGGTAAATTCCCCACCGGGATAATCTTTCTGGCGGAGTAACTTCATCCCCAGAACTTCGCAGTAGAACTTGAGAGACTCTTCCAGGTTGCCGACACGCAGCATTGTATGTAGTAAGCGCATGAATGACTCCAAATGCTATCTACCATTCTAAAGAGTTGCTTAATCCCGTCCTAGGGGACGCAAATTTGAATATACGCTGTGGTGAAATCATGACCAACCGTTACATAACACCTGCCCAAAGCGACCCATAATTGGAAATATCTACTTTGGACTTCGTTTACTTCCTCGCTTCATCCTGGTAACGTCGGCGTTATCCAGTCCACGGGCTAACCTCGCCTAACTGGCGATTCTTGACAAATTGATTGCGGCGTTCAAGTCACGATCAAGAACAAAACCGCAATGGCTACATTCAAATAGTCGTTCCTTCAAGGTGAGTGTTTCTTTTTTGGTTCCGCAGTTAGAGCAAGTCTTGGAACTAGGAAACCAACGGTCAACAACAACCAATTTTGAACCTCGCAAGGTACATTTGTAAGTTAACTGCCTGCGAAACTCGAAGAATGACATGTCAGCAATTGATGCCGCCAGTTTATGATTTGCCAACATACCTGACACATTGAGGTCTTCAATCACTACTGTGCCGTGGTTCTTAGCAAGCAGTGTTGTGAGTTTGTGCAGCGTACATGAGCGAATGTTGGCAATCTTCCTGTGCAGTCTAGCTATTTGTAACTGCGCCTTTTTCCAGTTAGCACCAAGCGGAATTTTATGACGGTTCAGCCATTGCATTCTGGACAATTTCGCTGCAAATTTTTTGTATGACTTTGCTCCTAGAATTACTTCACCTGTTGATAAAGTTGCTAGGTTTTTAACACCAAGGTCAACACCTACAACGTTTGTTTGTACTGATTTTTGTGTTTCCACCTCGAATCTAAAGCTGATAAACCATCGGTCGGCTTGACGGCTTATTGTGACGGATTTGGGCTTGATTTGAGGTAAGCGTTCATAGGTTTTGAGTACACCTATTACAGGCACTTGGATTTTGTTATTACTTAGAATTTTGACCGTACCTTCAAGCGTGAAAGAGTCGCGCTTACCTTTTTTCTTAAATTTAGGAATACCAGCAGTCTTGTTGAAGCATCGCTTCCAGGATTCGCGTAGCGCCATTAGTGCTTGTTGGGGAGTGGACTTGCTAACTTCGTAATACCACTCATGCTCACTCTTAACCAGCGCCACCAACCATTTATGCATGTCAATAGCACTAGGAAACTTAATCTTAGAATCAGGATTTGCTTTATTATGGTTAAGGATTTGTTTTGTAAGTCCAAGACCCCAATTCCATGCATGACGTGCTACTCCGCAATGCTTCATTAATGCAGTACGTTGCAAATTATTCAATTTCAGTTCTGTTTTAAATCCGAGTAACACGGTA
>JAYKJH010000139.1:0-54525 GCA_035285345.1 Nostocaceae cyanobacterium
AAAATTGAACGCTGGTGGTTTGTACTCAAGAATTGGATGAGGCAACGATGGGATGAATTTGAAGAATTTCGTGACTGTGTGGATGCTGCTTTCAAACAATGTCCTAACGTATGTTCGTAGTGCTATACTTGTTCAACCTCTACTGACAATTTTAATTTTACTGGCGGCATTGGTAGCTTTTGAGCGTGCTTCTTGAGTAGTGCTTCCCTTGGCTAAAGCAACTCCCATGCGTCGATAAGGATGAGCATGTGGTTTACCAAATAAACGGATATCTACGTCTGTTTCTGAGAGCGCTTCAGCGACACCTTCATAGGTAATAGAATCTGATTTTTCTGAAGCTAAAATTACCGCACTAGCTGAGGCGCCAAATTGTTCAATTTGGGGAATGGGTAAGCCTAAAACAGCCCGCAGATGCAATTCAAATTCATTGAGATTTTGTGAAATTAATGTCACCATTCCTGTGTCGTGGGGACGCGGGGAAAGTTCAGAGAAAATAACTTCGTCTTTGGTGATGAAAAACTCAACACCAAAAATGCCTGCACCACCTAATGCATCAGTAACTTTTTTAGCAATTTCTTGCGCTTCCAAAATCATTTTTTCAGAAATTGCTGCAGGTTGCCAAGATTCTTGGTAGTCTCCTCTCTCTTGACGATGACCGATAGGAGAACAGAAGATTGTTGGTGCATTCCACTGTTTAATAGTTAACAGCGTAATTTCAATTTCAAATGGGATAAATTCCTCAACAATTACTTTTTGTGTATCTCCTCGCGAACCTGCGATCGCGTAATTCCATGCTTTCTCAACTGCACTGCTATCATTGACCACCGATTGTCCTTTTCCTGAAGAAGACATCACTGGCTTTACGACATTAGGAAAACCAATTTTCTTTGAAACAGCAATCAATTCCTGTAGATTAGTTGCATAGGCATATTTAGCAGTTCTAATTCCCAATTCTTGATGCGCCAATTCGCGAATTATGTCACGATTCATTGTGTAATTTGTCGCCTTAGCCGTCGGAATAACGGTAATCCCCCGTTGTTCAAATTCTAATAATTTTTCTGTTCTAATTGCCTCAATTTCTGGTATAATTAAATCAGGTTGATGCCTTTGAACTACAGCTTCCAAATCATCAACACTTAACATAGAAATTACCTCAGCACAATCAGCCACTTGCATCGCTGGAGCATTAGGATAACGGTCAACAGCAATCACATAATTTCCCAACCGTTGTGCTGCAATTACAAACTCCTTCCCTAACTCACCCGCACCCAATAACATTAGTTTCTTTGGTAATTTCATCCGCTTACCTATTAATTTTTTGATTATCTATTTCTTGTTGGCGCTATTGGAATCTTGGGGATTCACTCATGAAACTTAGCACCACGCTTTAGTAAATCTTGACGCTGCACTTTTGTCAACCCAATAGTGCATCGAAATTCACAATTTTCCACCCGCGTACCCAACCATATTGTTTCATTCAAAGTAGCACCGTTTACATTTGCATTCCTTAAATCCGCATCCGTAAAATTAGCGAAAATTAAGTCAGCATTAACTAACCTACTTCCTTGCAGATTAACTCTTGTCAAATTACCACGAATAAAGTTAACCCCATCTAAAACTAAGTCGGATAAATCTGCACCTACCAGGTAAGGAAACTTTAGCTGTGTAGGATTTTCAAGAAATCGCGTCATACAGATAATATTTACCTCATTTAAACGGATTTGGGTGAGAAAATCTGCATAACGAGCAATACCAAGTTGTTTAAGGATTAGCAAGCGTTGTTCGGGAGATGCTTCAAGAAACTGGATGGATAAAACACGGATATTTTGCGGAGGTAAGTTGAGCATAGTTACGAATCAGATCTAAGAACGCAAAGAACACAAACAGAACAGACAATTAGAGATTCTACAAAATTTATTTGTGTTTTTTTGACGTTTTCACGAGTTAGTACAAGACTAAAATACTTATATTAGCGGTTTATTCAAGAGTCCATCTCCGCTAATTCTAACCAACGTTCTGTGGCTTCATCAATTGCTCGCTTCAATGATTCTAGCTGTTCATAGAGTTTTTGCACTTGGGTGTAATTCCCTGGTGGAACATTTGTCATAGCTTGTTCTGTTTCGGCTTTTTCTGTTTCTAACTGAGTAATTTTTTCTTCCAATTGTGCAAATTCTTTTCTTTCCCAATTAGACATTCGTCGCAGCTTTTTCGTTTCTGTATTATTTTTTATAGAGGTTTCTGGAAATGTCTCTTGATTATTTTTTATTTTTTCTTTAGAGGTAATAACTTGTTGCTGTGTTGCTTCTTCTGCTTTTTTATAATCTAGATAAACTGAATAATTTCCCGGATATTCTCTTAGGGTTCCTCCCTCTTCCAAAGCGATAATTTTATCAACTATGCGGTCGAGAAAATAACGGTCGTGAGAAACTACAATTACACAACCATTAAAATCTTCCAAGTACTCTTCTAAGATAGCTAAAGTCTGGACATCTAAATCATTTGTAGGTTCATCAAGAATCAGAACATTCGGCGCACTCATGAGAACGCGCAACAAAAATAAGCGACGTTTTTCACCACCAGAAAGTTTGTGAATAGGTGCATACTGCTGGTTTCCTGGGAACAAAAATCTCTCCAACATTTGGGATGCAGTAATTTGAGTACCATCGGTAATTTTGACGTATTCACCTTCTTCTTTTATATAGTCAATTACACGCTGATTTTCGTTCATTTTGGCGAGTAATTCTTCTGAATGTTGGTCAAAATAACCAATATGAATTGTACTACCAATTTCCACGCTGCCGGAATCTGGCTGTACTCTTCCGGTGATTATATCCATTAAAGTAGATTTTCCTGCACCGTTACCGCCAATAATTCCCATGCGGTCTTCTGGACTAAATTCGTAGGTAAAATCGTTAATTAAAGTCCGACCTTCGTAGCTTTTAGAGATATTTTGCAGTTCAATAACTTTTTTACCAATTCGACGACCAACGGTCGCAATATCGACTTTACCCTGAACTTGTTTAAACTCAGTTTGCTGCATGTCACGGATGCGGTCTATTCTGGCTTTTTGTTTAGTACTCCGTGCTTTTGGTCCTCTTTTTAACCATTCTAACTCGCGTCGCAATACACCTTGAAATTTGCGTTGACTACTAATTGCAGACTCCTCAGCTAAGGCTTTCTTTTCTAAGTAATATGAATAGTTACCTGAATAAGTGTAGATATCTCCTCGGTCAATTTCGATAATTCGATTGGTAACTTTATCTAGAAAATAGCGGTCGTGAGTGATTAACAAAAGCGCCCCTCGATAGCGATTTAAATAACTCTGCAACCACTCTACAGACAGCGCGTCTAGATGGTTTGTTGGTTCATCCATGAGCAAGCAATCTGGCTCTGATAATAAAGCAGTTGCTAAAGCAATCCGCTTGCGATAACCTCCCGACAAACTACCAACACGAGCATTAAAGTCTGTAATTCCTAATTTGGAAAGAATTATTTTGGCATTAGTTTCTAATTCCCAGGACTCTGTTGCATCCATACGTTGAATAACAGAAGAAAGACGCGATAGTAATTGCTTATCTTCGGGTGTATGAGCTAATTTATCTGACAGTTCCTCATACTCCCTTACCAAAGTCATTTGTTCACCACTGTCTGCAAAAACTTGCTCTAAAACCGTGTAATTTTCATTGAGATCTGGCTGTTGGGGTAAGTAGATAATTTTAGCGCCAGAATTAATTAAAATTTGCCCTTTATCTATTGGTTCTAGCCCAGCAATCATTTTTAATAAGGTGGATTTACCAGAACCGTTAGTACCAATTAACCCGACTTTATCATTAGCATCGATACTAAAATTAGCATCCTTTAAAATTTCTTTGATGCCAAAGTCTTTCTGAATGGATTGGAGTGTAATAATACTCATATTTTGTTTATATTGGGTATTTTGGATTGTTTGATTAACAAGGAGCTATTAGCTATTAGTGATTAGTTGCAAACAAATCTAGTGGTAAGTGTCCATACATAGCATTAAGTCCTCCATCATAATAGGACTGACAAGATACCAGAACACCGCGATGATGGTCGGTGTAAGAATCGATATAAGACAAGCCATTTTTGCCGTTGAATTTAATATAAACTGACCCATCAACCTCCTTAAAATTAGCATCCACGGTGTAACCCAAAGCTTGAGCATAGGTTTGTAAAGCTAATAAAGCTTGTGCTGTTGCATCAGCGCAAATGCCTAAAATTTGATAATCAGAATGACTCGCCAAGAAAAGTAGAGCCTCCCGAATTATAGCTTTTTCCTCTGAGGTTACGGAAGGCGCAACTTCTAAACAGTTAAACTGATTGAGAATTTTTTCTGCTGATTGGATGGTCAGATTTGTTGTATTTTTTTGGGACATACAATTGCTGATGGTTTACTAATTATCTGAGGATGGTATGGCTAACATCATTAACACTATTTACTCAACGTTCGCCGAATTTTGAATGTTACCAAAATTGAACAGGAATGGTACGCTACTGTTAGAATCCCGACCCATAACAAGGACTTTTGGCATTTGGGCACCACCGCTTTTCCAAGCTTCAATCGCTTCCTTTTGCAGAACTAATTGTCCTCCTTGTGTTTTCAGAGTTTCAGCTAAAAGTCTTTGAGCTTCCGCCTTACCTTTGGCGCGATTAATTTCTGCTTGTGCTTCTTGTTCAGCTTCTCGTGCTACATAAACAGCCCTTTGTGCCCGTTGTTCAGCGATTTGTTTTTCTTCTACTGCCCTCGCAAATTCTGGAGAAAAAGTTAAGTCAACAACGCTAGTATCTAAAACAATTATCCCATATTTATCTAAACGTTCACCCAAGGCAGTATCAAAATCTTCCTTCAATTCGGCTCGTTTAGTAATTGCTTCTTCGACTGTTCTATTAGCAGCGGCAATTTTAAATGATTCCTGTGTTTGGGGAGCAATAATTTTGGAGACGATATTCTCTAAACTGCCTTGTTTCCTTCTCACTTCGACAACCTGGGTGGGGTCAAGACGAAAGTTAATAGCAAATCTAGCCGATAAATTTTGTAAATCCTTAGTAGAACTCTCCGCTGGAACTTCAAACTTTTGTACCGTCAAATCGTAAACATCAATGATGGAAATAAGCGGTGGTTTGAGGTGGATACCTTCCATTAAAGCGTTATCTCTGGCTTTACCTAAAATGCTGATCACTCCTGCTTGTCCTGGGTTAATAATGATAAAGGAATTAAAGCTCACAATCACAACTATTGCCAGCAAAATACCTGCTACTATGGATTGCCAATTGTTAAACTTTTGATTTTTCAAGTTCTAGCTCCTTTTTCTGTTATGATGTCTCTGCTGTTTTCTAGTGACCTGTGCTGATTATCGCCATTTTCCAGTGCGTCACGCTCTTCGTTAGCAATAGTGCTAAATTAACAAAATTATTGTCTGTTATTCGGTAAAGGCTTTGGATATAGCTGATCGATCTCAGCGGTTGTCAAACAGGCGATCGCGTCAAGTCCATCCCCTCAAGCGGTTACTCAAGTATGGAAATCAGTACCGTCAAGAATTTTGGCAAGCGACTGCTTCCTCCATTTTGAACAAAATTTTTGACTTAGCACCACCAGGTTTAATTGGTGTCGCAGTGGATGTGGTAGTGAAGCAGCAAAACTCCATACTTGCACAATGGGGTGTGAAAGATGTCTGGACACAATTTGTGATTCTTTCCATTCTAACTGTCATTATATTTGTACTGGAATCTGCTTTTGAATATGCCTACAACTGGTATTGGCGGAATTTAGCCCAGAATATTCAGCATAACTTGCGGATGGACGCTTACAGCCATTTGCAAGAATTAGAATTGTCTTATTTTGAAGAACGCAGCACCGGCGGCTTGATGTCTATTTTAAGTGATGATATCAACCAATTAGAGCGATTTTTAGATGGCGGTGCCAATGAAGTAATTCAAGTTACCGCTACAGTCATCATCATCGGTGGTTCTTTCTTTATTTTAGCTCCTAGCGTAGCCTGGATGGCAATGTTACCAATGCCATTTATTCTCTGGGGTTCCTTTCTTTTTCAGAAATTGCTAGCACCTCGTTACACTGATGTTAGGGAAAAAGTAGGCTTTTTGAATGCAAGACTGGCAAATAATCTCAGTGGTATTACTACTATTAAAAGTTTCGTCGCTGAAGATTATGAAATCTCCCGTCTCGGAGAAGAAAGTGAAGCTTATCGCCAAAGTAACCGCCGTGCCATTGCTTTTTCATCTGCCTTTATTCCCTTAATTAGAATGCTGATTTTGGCTGGATTTACCGCTTTATTATTATTTGGCGGTATGGCAGCAGTCAACGGGACAATGACAGTCGGAACCTACAGCGTATTGGTATTTTTAATCCAGCGATTGCTCTGGCCTTTAACAAGATTAGGACAAACCTTTGACCAATACCAAAGAGCAATGGCTTCTACTAATCGAGTCATGAACTTGCTAGATACTCCGATTGAAATTCATCCCGGTAATATTTCCTTACCAGTAGCGGAAGTACGCGGTGAATTGCAACTAAATAACGTCAAATTTGCCTATCAAGATGGATTTCCGATAATTCACAACCTTTCATTAAAAATACCAGCAGGTAAAACCATCGCCATTGTTGGTGCCACAGGTTCCGGTAAAAGCACCTTAGTCAAGCTTTTACTACGCTTATATGAAGTGAATTCAGGAACCATTACCCTTGATAATATTGACTTACAAAAAATCAACTTGCGCGATTTACGACGCTGCATTGGCTTAGTGAGTCAGGATGTATTCTTATTTCATGGTACCGTAGCCGAAAATATTGCCTACGGAAGCTTCAATGCTACAGAAAAACAAATCATCACTGCCGCCAAAATCGCCGAAGCACACACATTTATTCGGCAATTACCCCACGGATATGACACCATTGTAGGGGAGCGAGGACAGAAATTATCTGGTGGACAAAGACAGAGAATTGCTATTGCACGTGCCGTCTTAAAAAACCCCCCTATCTTAATTTTAGATGAAGCTACATCAGCAGTTGATAATGAAACAGAAGCAGCAATTCAACGCTCTTTAGAACGCATCACTGTTAATCGGACAACCATAGCAATTGCTCACCGTCTTTCTACTATTCGCAATGCCGATTGTATCTATGTAATGGAACGAGGAAAATTAGTAGAATCAGGAACCCATGAACAATTGTTGTCAGAAAATGGGATTTATACCAGTCTCTGGCGCGTCCAAAGTGGGCAACGGATGATATAACAGATGTAACGGATAAGTTATTGGTGAGATTCACAGATAAACTATCCGCTGCATTCGTTATAAATTTATGCTATCATTTGCCACCTTAGTGTGAGATGATTTGATTAATCAAGTAACACACAAGAGGGCTATGTTTAGTAATAATCAACCGACCTCACCTGAAAATCTTTGGCGTCGTCAATTAGACGCATTTGTGAAAGCAAATAAACAAGAATTAGCTGCACTGTCGTGGGGATTATGGTTAGAAAATGGTGATGCTCAAGGTACTATAGGCATTAATTTGCAACCTACACCCCATTTTGTCTATTGTCCAAAAGAAGCCATAGAAAACCTCAATAACCAAGTAGAAAATAGACTTCAGGAAATACTAGGATTGATAATTCACTATCAACCTGAAGTTGAAGTTCTAATGATTGGAATTGGCAAAGACCAATTAAAATTAATTTACTTTGAACCAGAACCAGCACCACCCGCTTGTTTTGAACAATTAGGTCAGGATGTTAATGCTTTAATGGATTTACTGGAACAACGCTTGACTGTGCAATTAGAGACTAAAGAGAATTAACCTGTGGATAGAATTTATTGCAGAAATGTTGATTCAAAAAAAGCAGCAGGAGAGATGTGAAAAAACTCCGCTAATTGATGAACCTGAGTAACTGTCAGCGGGCGTTTTTTGCTTAATACTTCTGATACAATAGACTCTGATGTAAATATAGAAACCAAGTCGTTTTCAGGCAAACCAAATTCATCTATTAGTGCTTTGAGTAATTCGACACCATGAATATCTGGTATCGTTGTGGATTTTTCTTCATACTCGTGAACTAATGTACCTAAAACATTCGAGTAATCTTGTTCATCAGATGTTAACTCTTCCTGATCAATGAGTGAATCGATTACTTTTTGCGTAGTAATTAATTCATCTTCCGAGGTGATGGGACGGGGAGGAAAAGAGGTGAGTAATTCAATATAAGCGTTAGTGCTAGGTATACCAGGAGTCATTTTTCCAGTCTTCTTTGTTATATTCTGCATGAGTAAGTACATGGCGGATAAAAACTTTTTGATATTTGTAATCTACTAAAACAATTAGTCGATAGTTATTACCGCCAATATTAAAAACTGTGAGATTACTGACTAAATCTGCTGAGGGAAAAACTTGGTGTAATTCCACAAAGTTTTGCCATTGAGCTAAAGATGTTAATTTGTACCATAGGCGCAGACTTGTTTCTGCATTAGGGTGTTTCTCCCAAAATTCTACAAGCTTGGAACGGGAGATTATGTACATAAATTGTGTTAACAGTCAAAATTCATAGCTAAATTCTTATCATTATTTACCTCTATTTGCTCAAACTGTACATTTTTAGGACATAAGCACGAATAATTACACAGATACTGTAGTCTTAACTATTACCTGACGCGGCGTCGCTACCATCCGCATACCGGCTGGTGCAGCTAAGGTAAACCCTCGACGCACAGGGTTTACAGGACGCTTATTTACCATCGACACTTGCAATTGCGATAGCACAGTCGCCAATACGAGTTTCATTTCATACTGAGCAAATGCCATACCCATGCAGCGACGGATACCGCCACCAAAGGGGAAAAACTCATAGGGAGAAAATTGCCGCTCTAAAAAGCGTTCTGGCTTAAACTGCTTTGATTGGGGGTAAACTTCCTCACGGTGGTGCGCTAGATAAACACTGGGGACAATGGTTGTTCCCGCTGGTAGCTGATAACCCATGATTTCCACCGGGGATTTTACCCGTCGCAGAAAAGCAGTCATGACAATCGGATAAATTCGCAGAGTTTCATTGCAAACCGCTGTTAAGTAGGGTAATTTAGCAATGGCAGCCGGTTCTGGATTGTCATTCAAGGGGTCGAGTTCCAACAGCAACTTGTCTTGCACCTCTGGCACATGGTCAACCCAGTAAAAAGCCCATGTCAATGCGGAAGCGGTAGTTTCATGTCCAGCCATCAACAGCGTCATTAACTCATCCCGCAATTCCACATCAGACATCGGCTGACCGTCTTCATCCCGCGCTGACATCATTAAACTGAGAATATCTTGGCGGTCGCAGTTAGATTCCCGACGTCGTTCTTGAATCAAACCATAAATCAATTCGTCAATTTTTTCTATCAGCCGCAGTACCCGACCCCAGGGACTCCAAGAGCCTAAATCTTTTTGCAAAAATCCAAAAAATAAGAAGCTAGAAGTTAAAGGTGAACTAATAGACTCTAGCGCGTTAGTCAGTAATTCTCTCAGCTGTTGATAACGCTGACCCTCATCCAAACCAAACACCACCCGTAGGATAACCCGGAGGGTAATTTCTTGCATTGAAGCCCTAATATTGAAAGGTTTTCCCGGTTTCCAATCCGACATTACCTCTTGAGTGATTTCACGGATAGTTTCACCATAAGCACGCATTCTGTCACCATGAAACGGTGGTGTCAACAGTTGACGTTGGCGCTGGTGACGTTCCCCATTCAGCGCTACCAAGGAGTTATCACCGAGCAAAAAACTTAACACCCGGTTCCCGGCTTCTAAGTGACTTGCATCTACGGCAAAAATCTGTTGTATTGCTTCGGGCTGACTAAAGTAAACTATATGGGATTTCCGTCCCCAGATAGTGAAGCAGTCGCCATAGACTGAGTGAAAATCTTCCACATACTTGACTGGTTGAAAAATCAATTTCAATAGCCGCCAAAGCCGGGTTTTTCTCGGTCCGTCAGGTAGGTTGTAAGTCTGTGTCATGGTAATTAGTGTAACAGTGCTGTAGAGACGTTCCGGTGCAATCTCCATACATGAATTAAATAGTTTTATCTAGCTTATTTTTATTCCGGCTGGAGTGTCTAGGTAAATAGTAAGCAATTTTACTTAAATTCGGCAAGTCCTCGCCCTTAAGGGTGGGGACTAATAATAGTTGAAATTACATATGCATATTTTATAAAAATTGTCATCCCCCCGATGAAAGTGGTTTTGATTTATAAAAAAAATCCATCACAATTAGTCTCAAAATCAGCAAAAATATTAAAGGAAATCAATTCTTTACAAAAACCAGCCACGCACTTGAACACACTACTAATTACAGGCACAGATACGGAAGCCGGGAAAACAATTTTAACTACCATCTTGGCGGCATATTGTCAAAAATATTGCCCTAATATCCGTTTGGGAATCATGAAACCAATTCAATCGGGAGTAGGTGATTTAGAGTGGTACACGCGGGTATTTTCCCTGGAACAATCGCCAGAAGAAATTACTCCTATGTATTTTCAAGCACCTTTAGCTCCTCCCATAGCAGCGGAAAAAGAACATCGCTACATTGATTTAGCAATCGTGTGGAAATCGCTAGAAAAGCTCCGTTCCCAACGGGATTTTGTCCTAGTAGAATCACTAGGAGGATTGGGTTCCCCAGTTACTAATGAACTAACGGTGGCTGACTTAGCAGGGGAATGGCGTTTACCGACAGTGTTGGTAGTTCCCGTCAAATTAGGTTCTATTTCGCAGGCGGTGGCAAATGTAGCACTAGCGAAACAATGCCGGGTGAATTTGCTAGGAATTATACTTAATTGTGTCAAACCATGTACGGAGGAAGAAATCACTGATTTAACACCTATAACATTGATTCAATCACTGACAAATACACCGATTTTAGGTTGTATACCCTATCAAGAAAATATTTCCGATATGGCAGAATTAGCCAAAGTTGGGGCACATTTAGATATGGAGCGACTCATTCCTATGTGATTTTAATTTTGCGGGTGTGATAAAACAATGATTGCTACTTTCCCTAATCCCATCTCGGCACAAAACCAGTCTCATATCCGGTTACAAATTCGTGCCCTACAACCTCAATTAGTAGAATGGCGGCGGCATATCCATCAACGACCAGAATTGGGATTTCAAGAGAGGTTAACTGCCGAATTTATTCACTCGCAATTACAGAAATGGGGAATTGAACATCAAACCGGCATTGCGACTACAGGAATAGTTGCCACAATTAAAGGTGACAAACCAGGTCCAGTGCTGGCAATTCGGGCAGACATAGATGCCTTACCAATTCATGAACTCAATGACGTACCCTATCGTTCCCAACATGATGGTTTGATGCACGCTTGTGGACATGACGGACACACCGCGATCGCCCTGGGAACAGCCTATTACCTCCAGCAAAATCGTCACAGCTTTGCCGGAACCGTGAAAATCATCTTCCAGCCTGCGGAAGAAGGACCCGGTGGAGCCAAACCGATGATTGAAGCTGGAGTGCTGAAAAACCCAGATGTGGACGCCATTATTGGCTTGCACCTATGGAATAATCTCCCCTTGGGAACAGTAGGAGTCCGCAGTGGGGCATTAATGGCAGCGGTAGAGTGCTTTAACTGTACAATTTTCGGTAAAGGTGGACACGCGGCCATGCCCCACCAAACCGTAGATTCGGTACTGGTGGCTGCCCAAATAGTCAACGCCTTACAAACCATTGTCGCGCGCAAAATCGATCCGATTGATGCCGCCGTGGTCACAGTCGGGTCACTCCATGCCGGAGAAGCGGGGAATGTGATTGCTAATACCGCCCACATGAAGGGTACAGTGCGCTACTTTAACCGCGCTTATGAAGGCTTGTTCCCACAGCGGATTGAACAAATTATCGCCGGTGTCTGCCACGGTCACGATGCCACCTATGACTTAGAATACGTGCAACAGTATCCCCCAGTGATTAACGACCCAACCATCGCAGAACTCGTGCGTTCAGTTGCTAGCGAAGTTATCGAAACACCTCTGGGGGTCGTCCTAGATTGCCAAACAATGGGGGGAGAGGATATGTCCTTCTTTTTACAAGAAGTCCCTGGGTGCTATTTCTTCCTCGGTTCCGCCAACGCAAGTAAAAATTTAGCCTATCCTCACCACCATCCTCGGTTTGATTTTGACGAAACGGCGCTATCAATGGGTGTAGAAATATTTGTCCGATGCGTCGAAAAATACTGTAACTGATGAACACCCAGTCTGTTAATCCCAGCGTCCTCCAAGCCCTAACCGACTTCGAGAAATCCAATGCTCCCAGTGTTTGGGCTGGGTTGGATAAAGACCAAGTACTGGCGGATATCAAAGCTAGACTCGCCGACCCCTTTCAAGTCAACCAAGGAGGACAACCCTTTTGCGGACCAGCCTCAGTATTATTTGAACTGGTTCGCAAACAGCCCCAGCGCTATGTGCAAATTTGCCGCAGTTTATTTGAAACCGGCAGCTTTCAAGGTAGAACCAGCCGCATCCAAGCCTCCCGACAACTGCGAGGGAGCCAAGGTAGACTGCGAATGGGTCAAGCTGACTGGATGGTATTATCAACCATGCGAGAGTCAGAAAACCTGATTTTCCCCGTCGAACCAGAGGCACCCGATATCATCCGCAATTTGGCAGGGATGACTAAATCCTGGGAAATCAAAGGCTGGGTACGAGAAATCTTAGGCTACACCAGAGTTAAATACAGCCACACATATCTTTTTGGCGAAGTAGACGCCTTAAAGGAGGCACAAAAAGCCATAAGCTCCGGTGGTGTAGCCTTTGCTTTAATTACCGCCGAGGGTTTACTCGGTGGTCGAACACCACTGTTACCTTATCCCAACCACTGGGTCACACTGTTGGGGAATATCAACATCCAACCGGGTAATCCTTGGCAACATGATAGCGGTCGCATCAGCTTGGATGTTTACACTTGGGCTAGCAAGCGGAGTATCGACCAAGGGGAAGGACCCTTTGAGGATTACTTCTGGGGAATTGTCATTGGTTCTTAGGGAATGGGTAATGGGTAATGGGTAATGGGAATAGTTAATTATACTCACTGTGAGAAATCGGGACTGGTTCCGACAGCGGAATAGTGAATTATACTCACTGTGAGAATCATGACTGATTCCGATAGCGGAATAGTGAATTATACTCACCGTGAGCATGATGACTCATTCCGACAGCGGAGCGTTGGGGGTCAACTAGTTGTAAACCGGGAGCTAGAGCGATCGCATACTTTTCTACCAGATACTGTTTACCATCGTGCAAAGCAGCCATTGGTAAATTCAGTAATGGACCATCGAGGACAAACACCAGTGTTTTCACCCCACGGGTTTGCAATTCAGCTTCTACGGGACAAATTAACCAGTTGTAGACTTGTTGAGCATCCTTTTGAGTATTCTGCAACAGTTATGAACGGTAAGGTTTCGCGCAAAGGCGCAAAGAGGCAAAGGCGCAAAGAATAATAACTCCGCAAAGTTGCTGTGGTGGACTACTAGATAAATGCTGTTTTTATGTATGGAATTCATGGACACCCAGGTGTTTTAAAAGCGGGACTTTGGGATGTAGCGTTGGGTGCAAAAGCCGTGAACACTACGTTACCCTCGGCATCTCTCACCCATCCTTGCGCCTCAATTAACTGCTGCTTTGGACGTAGTTGGGTTGTTTGATTAACAACTGAAAATTCACTATCCAACACCGCATTATTACTGAGATTTTCTCCCGGATTAGCTCTTAACCCACCACTTCCGACGTTGGTAAATATTAGAAGCCGTACCCCCCGTAACCCGCGAAAAAATATTGACAATCCCAGGGTTACTCAAGAAATTTGCACTCTCACCCGCATCTAGATTGAATTTCCCGAAACTGTGGAAGAGGTTATTACCTACCGTTTGACCATCTTGCTGCAAAATAGTGTAATTCGGTCCCCTCAGCGTGCCAGCATTACCCAGAGTGCCATCTAGGGTAATGCTCTGCGCTTGAACACGGTGAACAGAGCAAGCGATCGCACCCATTCCCAACGCCAAAGCCAAACACCCTCTAGCTGCCAAAAATTTCCCATCACGATATTGCCACCCTTGCACCCAGAATCTACGAAGATACACGGGGTAAACCTCTATGATTTTCTAAATTTGTCCGAATAATTACTGAGAAACTTACCATAAATAACTAATTTTATAGTGTTATTTTAATATCTTGTTATAAAGTGCTTTTTGATTCTCAAACTTTGACATTTATGTAAAACTTATACACAATTTTCTATCCAGATCATAGGTAATAGGTAATCAATAACATCCGATTACCCATTACCTATTACCTATTACCTAGTATTAGGGCTAGGAAACACAGGGTTAGTCGGTCCACCGGGTGCAACCGGGAGAAATGAAGGCTGGTATCGTCTGGGACTATCACTAGCGTCTATACAAGTATCCATTGCTTGTCTAGGGTCAAAATCCATTTCAGTACGGAAACCGACTACACATTTGGCAAAGCTTAAGGGCAACAAACTACGCCGACAATAATTTAATACCTCTGGATTAACGGTAGTTTGAGTATTATTAATAATACCAACTACACAAGACGCAAATTCATTGTGACGGCGTACCTGACTACAGGTTCTGACAGCATCAATCGCCTCAATTTGTGTATCTCCCGCAATTTTGACTACACATGCAGAAAAATCCCTGGGACGCAGTACTTCTGCACAAGCCCTAGCTGTATCTTCCGTAGAAATACCGAGATTTTTCAGCCGCGCCGCGCAGACGCGGTAATCATTGCTAGCGTAGTCGGTTATCGCTCTTACGGGTAAGATAGTAATTCCCACGTAACCTGCAATAGCCAGAGCAGGTGCAGCTAAGCGAAACAGACTTTTAAGATTGACGTTGGATGTGCTAATTTTTCTATTCATTTCCCCACTACCAAGTACCATAGCGAAGCTGATGTTATCCAAAAAGTAGCATCTGAGCGCCATAACTGAGGAATTATTCACTCAGGGTTTTTAAACTCCTGCAAAATTCGTATAATGGTATATTTGGGTGATGTTTTAACAGGAAATAGATTAAGGAAACTCATGTCCCGATATAGAGGGCCTCGCCTCAGAATTGTTCGCCGCCTAGGAGACTTACCAGGCTTAACTCGTAAAAGCGCCAGACGCGCTTACCCCCCCGGTCAGCACGGTCAGAACCGCAAGAAGCGTTCGGAATACGCTATTCGTCTGGAAGAAAAGCAAAAACTCCGTTTCAACTACGGTTTGACTGAAAAGCAACTACTGCGCTACGTCCGCAAAGCCAGACGTGCGGCTGGTTCCACCGGACAAATGCTGCTACAATTGCTAGAAATGCGCTTGGATAACACCGTATTTCGTATGGGTATGGCACCCACCATCCCCGCAGCACGTCAGTTGGTGAACCACGGTCACGTCACAGTTAACGGTCGTGTAGTTGATATCGCTAGTTATCAATGCCGTCCGGGTGAGGTAATTGGGATTCGCAACAAAGAAAATTCTCGCCAGATGGTAGAAAGCAACCTACAATACCCTGGGTTGGCGAATCTCCCCAGCCATCTGGAGTTTGACAAATCCAAACTTGAAGGTAAAGTTAACGGCGTAGTGGAACGCGAATGGGTAGCGCTGCAAATTAACGAACTGCTGGTCGTGGAATACTACTCACGTCAGGCTTAAGTCATTAGTCCAAGGTCATTAGTCTTTAGTAGGGGTAAGCTAATGACTAATGACTAATGACTAATCACTAATGACTAATCACTACCCCCCAATCTGGGACATAGTGCGTGCATAAACTCCGGTGGTAGTACCAGAATCGCGCTGCTTGAAGTTAATCTCTGGCTTAATTGCCAATAAATATTCCACTTTCTCCCTTAATTCTGCCGTGGATACTCCAGTCCGCAGGGCTGTTTTTAAGTCAATCTGACCGCTTTCGTTTAACAAACAAGGTCTTAGCCAGCCATCCGCACTCAAGCGCATCCGGTTACACCTGTCGCAAAAACATTCTGACATTTGGCTGATAAATCCTAAAGTACCTTTGGCTCCCGGAATTTGAAACACATCAGCCGGTCCGTTACCACAAACTTGAGATTCTGTCAATCCCCAGCGGTCGCGGAGGCGTTGACGTAACTCAGCCGAGGGTACCCAACCGCGATCGCCAAACAAATGAGAATTACCAATCGGCATAAACTCAATAAACCGGACGTGCCAGTATCTGTCAATTGTCAAAGCCGCCAAATCGAGAACTTCGTGGTCATTCACACCCGGAATCACCACAACATTCAGCTTTAGGGGGTCAAAGCCAACCTGATGTGCTGCAACAATACCATCCCATACTTCTTGCCAGCGAGAACGCCCTCGATTGCCGATAATTTGGTCAAAGATTTCTGGCTCAAGAGAATCCAAGCTGATATTAATCCGCCGTAACCCCGCATTATACAGGTCTTGCGCCATCGGTGCTAGTAAAAAGGCATTGGTCGTCATCGCTAAGTCTTGGGTGTCGGGTAGGGAAGCAATTTCCTTAACCAAATTCACCACCCCAGGACGCAGTAGCGGTTCACCACCAGTCAACCGAAAGCGAGTAAACCCAACGGGGATGAACACCTCTTGAATCAGGGTCAGTAGTTCCCGATCCGTCAATAAGTCTTGCCCCAGTATATAGTCTAGCTCGGCTCCTGACGGCATACAGTATTGACAGCGGAAATTGCAGCGGTCGATTAAGCTAATCCGGAGGTAATCTACCTGATTCATGTGTGGTAACTGGGGACTGGGGACTGGGGACTGGGGACTGGGAAAAAAATTCTTCCCTAGTCCAAGCATCCCTAATCTATATTTTGTGGCATTTGGAATTTTCCAGTTGAGACTAACTCCAATCTGGGTTTAAAGTGGAGTAATTCCTGCAGAAGGTGCAGTAGTGACCCGCTGCGCGGTTCGCGGACAAATACTAAGGGTAACAAAGCCAGTAAGCGCATAGCTACGCTGATGGTAAATAATCCTGATAAACCACCGATATAGTTACTATTAGCCAGAAATCCACCAACAGTAGTTCCGACAGCACCACTGACACCAGCCACAGCTGCGGCGATCGCAAAATATTTCGTCGGATGGTCTACCGGAGCAATTTCCATTCCAGCTAATCCCAGCAATCCCAAACACTAAAATTAGCCATAGCAGACGGGACACACCAAAAACCCACAAACAATAATTGTGGCGGCTCTGGGTGCGATCGGCAAAATAAGCTCCTAGTGGTTGCAATAGGTTCACTACCATCGGAATTGATGATACCATACCGATTTGGGTGGAATTTGCACCTAGCTTAAGTAAGAAATCAGTTAGTAAAACGCCGCCTGTAATACTGGAAAACACGACAGCAAAGACTCCATCGAGAGTAGATGCTTTTAAACTTGTGCCAATCTGTTTTTTAGAGATTCTCGCTACGGATGAGACAACGATAGTGGAGTGTTCCAAAAATGCCGTAGATGAGTCATTGCAGCTTGGAAGCACTTCAGCGGTTGGCGCAGAAAATGTGTTTACTGGAGTCACAATTTTGATGCAATCCGACTAAAAGACTGGATGGAATGAGTCAATGGAACTTCTGTTCCGGTGGAACGTCGGGAAAAACAACAGATCGCAATCAATTCAGTACTTTTGATGATTGACTGATGACTCAGAACTGTGAATGTTAATTTAATTTACTGGACAATCACCAGTTGATATTTAATATTACGTTTCTTCATGTATTGCAGCAAAATTACAAAAAATCCCAGCAACAGGTCAATTATCCTACCTGAGATAGATGCCCTAGAAAACCGCTATTTCACTTCTCTACAATTATGGGTATTTTAGTTGTTTGCTAGATAGTGCTATAGGTAACTGGAAAAAGTCTTTTGATGGATTACAATACTGATAATAAAAGTTATTTCAGTGATTATACTTAATAATAATCTGTAATTATATAAGTAAGAATACGAATAAGCATACAGCAAAAATCAAAAAGTTGGGCGGTAGAATGGTGAACCAGGACAATCTGGATTTGATTAGGGTTGGAGTAGGAGCTTGGAATCAATGGCGGCAAGAAAATATCGGACTCAGACCAGACCTCAGAGGAGCCAATCTTAGCGGTCAAAATCTCAGTGGTGCAGACCTCAGAGGGGCAAATCTCAGGGGAGCGAATTTAAAATGGTCTGACCTCAGAGGTGCAAATCTCAGAGGGGCTAACCTCAGCTATGCCAATTTGAGTTGGTCAACTCTGAGTCGCGCAGATTTTAGCTGTGCTAACCTGATGAGTGCAGACTTTACGGGAGCAAACTTAAGTGGTGCTAACCTAAGTGGTACAGACCTGAGAGCCACCATCCTGAAAGAGGCAAATCTCTGGTGTGCCCAAATGAGCAGTTCTAACTTAGAAAATGCCAACTTGAGCGGCTGTTTAATTTATGGGATTTCTGCCTGGAATTTAAAACTAGAGGGAGCTATTCAGTCAAATTTGATTATTACTCCCGCTAATGAAATGACAATTACAGTCGATAATCTAGAAGTTGCCCAATTTCTGGGCTTGTTCCTGCAAAGTCAGACAATACATCATCTAGTTTATCCTATCAGTTCCCAAATTGTCCTGATTTTAGGGGATTTTCAATCCTCAGAACGGGCTTATATCCTAGATGCTATCAAGACTTCCCTGCGACGGCACAACTATATCCCGGTTGTATTTGATTTCCAGAAACAGGGGGGTCGGGAAATCACACACAAAATCTTGCGTGTAGCTCAAATAGCTAAATTTATTATTGCCGACTTCACCACTCCGAAAACTATACCCCAAGAATTACAGAAAATTGTCCCGCAATTACCCGCAGTACCAGTGCAACCCATAGTCGATAGTGCAGCCCAACTAGCATACAATTGGTGTCAGCCATTGCAGGAATTTTCTTCAGTATTAAATACTTATTACTACGACTCAGCCAAACAGGCGATCGCCGCTATAGCCGAAAATATCATCGTCCATGTAGCAGCTAGAGCTAAAGAAGTCATGGTTAATACTCATTAGCCATTAGTTTCCCTTCCCTGGTACCCAGCCGACCTAATCATCATCCCCGGTGGAGAGGGGATTCGTAAAATTACTGATGCCGCCCTCGCGAGCAGCGATTTATAGTAGAACAACTACAAGCAAGACCCAGCCGTTTTGATTCTTTGGTGTGTTGTGGGGGCTTGAACTGGTCAAGAAAATTGGCTGAAGGTGGTTTGGAGTGCGATCGCACAAGCAAGAAATTGATCGGCACTCCCAAGAACACATCGGCAGTCATCTTGACAGTATTAGGCTGTAGTGGGTTGTGGCGGCGCTATCTTGAATCGCCCAAGAAAAATTAGCACAAACAGCAAAACAGCCTCTTGCTTAATGGCAAACTTATGCTAACTTATTATGAATAAATGCAAAGTTAGCAAATTGTAATAAATTATTCCCTAAATATCCATCCTGGGGTAGATTGTTCGTTTAATCACTCCCTTAAAGACCCGGACAGTTCTCGTACATTTACTTATTTCCTTAGAAGGAATACATCGGTGACTCTACAAACTGAACAAGCGCCCCAAACGTCTTCTTTGGGGCAGCTAGACCGTCAAATGATTGTTATCCTCGACTTTGGCTCTCAGTATTCGGAACTGATTGCTCGGCGTATCCGCGAGACACAAGTATATTCGGAAGTACTTTCCTATCGCACTACCGCCGAGCAACTGCGACAACTTAATCCCCAGGGGATTATCCTGTCTGGTGGTCCTAACTCCGTATATGACAATGGCGCTCCCCATTGCGACCCAGAAATTTGGAATTTAGGGATTCCCATTTTAGGAGTGTGCTATGGGATGCAGCTGATGGTTAATCATCTGGGCGGACATGTAGCCAGAGCCGAGCGTGGTGAGTATGGTAAAGCATCTTTACACATAGACGACCCCACCGATTTGCTGACCAACGTGGACGATGGTAGCACTATGTGGATGAGCCACGGCGACTCTGTAACTTTACTGCCACCGGGGTTTGAAGTACTGGCACATACAGAAAATACACCCTGTGCCGCCATTGCTGACCACGAGCGCAAACTCTATGGTGTACAATTCCATCCAGAGGTAGTACATTCCCTTGGCGGTCAGGCTCTCATCCGTAACTTTGTTTACCATATCTGCGAATGCCAACCTACGTGGACAACGGCGGCATTTGTGGAAGAATCAATTCGAGAAATTCGGGCGAAAGTGGGAGACAAGCGGGTGCTGCTGGCACTATCCGGTGGTGTAGATTCTTCTACCTTGGCATTTTTAATGCACAAAGCCATTGGCGACCAGTTGACCTGTGTATTTATTGACCAAGGCTTCATGCGGAAGTATGAGCCAGAAAGATTGGTGAAATTATTTCAGGAACAGTTCCACATCCCTGTGGAATATGTCAATGCTAGCGATCGCTTCTTAGCTACCATCGCCGGAGTCAGCGACCCAGAAGAAAAGCGTCGCCGCATCGGTCACGAATTCATCAGGACATTTGAAGAAACATCCCGGCAATTGGGACCGTTTGATTATCTAGCGCAAGGTACTCTCTATCCCGACGTGATTGAATCTGCTGATACCAATGTTGACCCCCAAACCGGGGAACGGGTAGCGGTGAAAATTAAGAGCCATCACAACGTCGGCGGATTACCGAAAGACCTACGGTTTAAACTGGTGGAACCGTTGCGGAAACTCTTTAAAGATGAAGTCCGCAAACTTGGTAGAGCCGTAGGACTACCAGAAGAAATTGTCCAACGTCAACCATTCCCCGGTCCTGGTCTAGCAATTCGCATTATCGGTGAAATTACTAAAGAACGGTTGGAAATTTTACGCGATGCTGACTTAATCGTCCGCCAAGAAATTAACCAACGTGGTCTGTATAACGAAGTCTGGCAAGCCTTTGCTGTACTATTGCCGATTCGGAGTGTGGGTGTTATGGGCGACCAGCGTACCTACGCCCACCCAATTGTATTACGCTGCGTCACTAGTGAAGATGGCATGACCGCAGATTGGGCAAGATTGCCATACGATGTCCTGGAAGTGATTGCTAACCGGATTGTGAATGAAGTTGAAGGTGTTAACCGGGTGGTATACGACATCACCTCTAAACCACCTGGAACCATCGAGTGGGAGTAGTCAAGCAAGAAACTGTATCATAGGTCACTGGTAATGGGTAATCTCTATTACCCATTACCAATTAAAATCCCAAATCAACCGCGATGCGATGAGCGCAAGCAAAACCAGAAAACGCCACTGCATTCAAGCCTTGACCGGGAAAACAACTATCCCCCACACAATAAAGACCAGGAATAGCAGTCCGGTTAAAAGGCATTCCCAATAGTCCCCGCAACTTGCGTCGGGGAATTGGTCCATAGGTACCATCCTCCCGTCCTAAATAGCGGCGATGGGTACGCGGGGTTCCTACCTCCAAGTAATCTAACCCTGCGTCTAACCCAGGGAAAATTGTCTCTAGACGGTCAATTAGACGCCAAGCGGCGGCTTCTTTGTGGAGTTCATACTCTTTGGCTGATAACCCTTGCCAATCATCAATCCAGTGCGGTGTGAAGGAGTGAATGATATGATAACCGGGGGGAGCTAAATCCGGGTCAAGCAGTGTCGGAATGGAGACAAAAATAGTCCCCTCCGATGCGGTCATTTTCTCCCAGTCTTCTAGGAAAATATGGTGACATTCAGTGCCCCTGGGCAAAACCTCTGCCTTGACTCCCATATGTAAACTGAGGAAACTGGGAGACTTTTGATAGCGTTGCTGCCAGTTTTTCTCAGATGGAGGCATTTCTTCTTGAGGTAGTAATTTTTTAAACGTATCCCAGCGTGTAGCGTTAGAGACGATACGTTTACCAAGGTAAATTTTACCATTATTTAGTCCCACCCCCACTGCTCGTCCATTTTGTTTGAGAATCTTGGATACCTTAGCTTGATACTGAATCTCTCCCCCTGCTTTCTCTAAGCCCTCCACCAGTTTCTGGGCAATTTTTCCCACACCACCTTTGGGGTAGTTGACGCCGCCATAGTGCCTGTCAGAGAATACCATACCAGCATTAATCATCGGCGTCATATCTGCTGGTACTGTTGACCAGCAATAACACTCCATATCTATAAAACGCAAGAGTTCGGGGTTGTTGATATATCTCCGTGCTATATCTCCAGCATTTTGGGGCAGATACTTCAGCAAACCCAGGCAAGCTAAAGGATGCTGAAAAAATACCCGTGTTAAATAGCCAGGTTCCTCCAGAGAAAGTAAGTCCATACGATTGAGACAGTTAAAAACCCGCCAACACTCGTCATAAAAGTTACGGATTCCTTGAGCTTCATCGGGAAAGTGGTCTATTAACTGTTGCAAAAATTTCTCATATACTTGAGCAACTTTTAGCTCTAAACCTTGGGGTAGATGATAATGAATTTGTACTGGATCGGGTATCACATCCAAGCTGACATTAACGGCATCTAGGGCACGGGTGAGTAAGTTGGTAGTACCCTGCTGTCCAAAGCCAAAAATCATCGACGCTCCGACATCAAAGCAGTAACCTTGACGCTGAAAGTAACCAGCACTACCCCCTGGAATCAGATATTTTTCTAACACCAGAACCTTAGCACCTTTAGCTGCTAGTTGAGTTGCTGTCACTAACCCACCGATACCGGAACCAATGACGATGACATCGAAATGGGGATTAGGAAGTGGGGGCATAGGTTAAGAAATATTGAAAAATGTAACTTGGATGACTGTCAGAATACCAGAAACTACTTTATTCCTATTACCCATTAGCAAAAAAAGAGGGACTAGCCTGCCACTGCTGACCAATCCCGTCTGCCGATCCTTAAAGAGAGGAGAACACTGAAAAATAATATAACCTTGATTCAGAATAAATGTCAACAACTAATGAAAATTATTTTCAATAAAAAAAGTTACTAGTCTAGGTTTGAGCAGCGCCCTGGAAAGAGTATGATTAATCCGTCCACAGACAAGTTAAAATTGCCGTTTAACCGCTATGACGCTTCAGTTGCGTGTTTACGTTCCACCCCATCCTTTGATTAAGCACTGGCTGGGAGTTGCTCGTGATGGTGAAACACCGTCAGTTTTGTTCCGGACTGCGATGACCGAATTAGGACGTTGGCTGACTTATGAAGCGGCTAGAGATTGGTTGCCGACACAAGAAGCTATGGTCCAGTCTCCTTTGGCTCCCTGTCCAGCAACTCTGATTAATCCCCAAATACCAATTGCGGTTGTACCGATTCTTCGGGCTGGTTTAGCATTGCTAGAGGGAGCGCAGACATTGCTACCTTTGGCATCGATTTACCATCTTGGCTTGGTGCGTGATGAGGAGACACTGCAAGCAAGTTGCTATCTCAACAAGCTACCCCCCAGGTTTGACTCCCAAACGAGGGTGTTAATAGTTGACCCGATGATGGCGACTGGTGGATCAATTATGTCTGCGATGACAGAATTAACTAAGCGGGGTGTTGATCCGGTGCTGACACGGATTGTTTCTGTAGTTGCTGCTCCCCCAGCCTTACAAAAGCTGAGTGCTGCTTATCCTGGTTTAATCGTGTATACAGCCACAATTGACGAAACGGTAAACACTCAAGGGTTTATTGTGCCGGGATTGGGAGATGCAGGCGATCGCACCTTCGGTACATAAGCTAGTATGCTCAATAGGGGGCAACAAAACTTGAATATCTGGAAATCAGGTAGCATTTCCAAAAAGGCGGTAAGGATATGAATCAGCGCGATGGTTTTGCCGGTGGCTTTTTAGCTGGGGCTATAGTAGGTGGCGTAGTCGGTGGTATTCTGGGTGCGCTTATTACTTCTGGACGCGATATGGAAACTATTGCACAGGAAGATCCAAAACTGACTCCCAACCCAAAAGACACCAAAAAAGCAGAGACAAAGCGGCGTCAATTGACCGCTAGCGATAGTGAGAGCATCGAAACAGCAAGACGTTCTCTAGAAGATAAAATCGCCCAACTCAATCAAACGATTGACGAAGTGCGAGAACAACTAGGTAACGTTCATCAGACCTATGCCGAAGGGAGGGAGGAGCCTACCTCATTGCACGAGTAGCCTCGCTAATCATCACAAAATACAGGGAAAATTTCTACTGTTCAAGTTTGTGGGACGTGTGGTCGATACGCTCCCCGCACATGATTGTGAGATAGATTCTACACCAGGAGACTATCGGCTAAATTAAAATCAATTCTAAGACCACTGTTGACATTTAATCAGGAAATCACACTCATGAATTCAATCGCTTTACTAAGCAGTACATTGGTTACTTTTATAACCATTTATACCTATTTGCTGATTATTCGGGTTCTCCTCACCTGGTTCCCTACAATTAATTGGTACAACCAGCCCTTTGCAGCCTTGAGTCAGTTAACTGACCCCTATTTGGATTTATTCCGCAAATTCATTCCACCCTTGGGAGGGATTGATATTTCGCCAGTTTTAGCGATTTTGCTATTGCAAGTAGCCGCTAGCTTGGTAGGTGGGTTACAAGTCTTCGCTTAAAGGGATTGTTGACTGGATTGACACTCCTTATCCTATAAGGACGGGGAGTGTCAATTGTCTAGGGATAGTCTTCTAGAGTATTACCGACCCCCATTATTCACAACCACTTCTTAAATGCCACATAATCGCTGTCGATAAACCATCCCCCACGGGTGTATTGATGTCTGCGCTTCTCAATCCCTCTGCAGTCCAGGAGTTGCAATTCCTTAAAATAGAGTAACTGCCATTTGCTTTATAAAAGCCAGCATTCGGACTATGTCCGTTAGCGATGCGAATTTGTTTATCTTGGTCATCTACTTGAAAAGCAGCTTGAATAAATTTTATTAGCTGGAGATAATTATCTTTGTTAACTCGGACACATTTTAGATTTAAATAATTTGGTAAGCTTGGATACGCTTGAATATAAACCACAGAGGGTGTGGGTAAAAATAAGGCATTAAAAGTTGTAGAAAATCTGATATCTTCTAGCCTTGGAGTTTGAATCATAAAATCTCTATCGCCCCAACCAAAGCTGAGGTACTCGTAATATTCATTACTATCAATACCTATTTTTTCTAGAGATAAATAATCTCCCCAATTAAATACTTGATTTGCTAGGGGAACGATAATATTTGTGTGAATCCCGGTGTCATGGACGCAGATTTGAAAATTGCAACCCACTTGGGGATAATTGTTCCACTTCCTAGGAATTAAGGTAGTAAGAAAGAGTAGAGCAATAGCAGATACGGTAGTTAATAAGGAGTAACGGCAGATTTTTGGACGCATATAAAATGTTGAATTTATCGACTTGCTCCAATATGTGCTGATAAAAGGTAACAAATATCAAGAAAAAACGATTTCTTTATTTATCCTAAACCCCGTCCTTAAGGACGGGGTATTTTGCATAACAGCATGAACTACCTACACTGCTAGTAGTACGGTGTAGGTAGTTCAATACTCAAAGATTAACGCTGATTATTGACCTGCTTATTGACCTGCAGCGTCCATCTTACCAGATGCACGTTCATCGGCGAAGGAGGTTGGTACACCAGCTTGTAGCATGTAGAAGCAACCATTCAACCCACTGAAAGTGGTACTGATACCAGTGATTGATTTGCTTGCCAGATTACCACTATAAGTCGTATCCAAACCATTGAATTTGAACATGAACATACCAGCTACCTGAACCCATCGACCGCTATAGCTTTCAGCATTAGTCCAGGTACCATCGGCATTAACAGTCATTGTAGTTCTGCTGTAAGTACCGTCACAGTTCCAGTCGTAGAAAAGCGTCCAATTTCCAGGAACAGCCATAGTATACCCTCCAAATAATTCTGATTCCATATTTCTCATCCTAGGAACTGAAATTATTGGCTGACAGTACCCTTTGTGGGTAATATTTGGGGATAGTTTTGAGGAAAGGTTAGCATCAAGTAATGACAATAACCCCACGGCTGGAAACCGTGGGATTGTGAATGATTATATCAGTATAATCAAGCTACTTTTTTGACTAAAGCCGAGGACTGCAATCGCAATATCAGCATAGTTCCAGCAGTAAATAATATACCAAGTAACATGTTTTTCAGGCTGAGATTCTTGCCGGTATCACTTACCAAAAGCACTTCCATCATCAGAGAAGGTAATAATATCCCACTCAGCAGAAATAACCGATAAAAAGTTAACTTTCTTTTTGCCAGAGTAGTCAGGAATGCTAAGCAAACTCCCATGGGGATAAAACTTATGCCATAGTAAAACATTTTCAGGTCTTTGGGAATGCGGTCTAGTAGATTCATAGAGTAAGCATTTTGGACATTATCTACATAAACCTGGACATTTGCTTTCGAGTAAGTGATGATTATCTGATGGGGTTTAGTGTCGGTAAAAACATCAGAAATATATAAACCTATATCTGAACCGTTCTCTCCGGTAATCGGAGTTCGTAATCGTAAATCCAGGCGATTTTCTTCTTGACCCAAGGTAAAATTACGCTGAACAGTGTCATTTGAAAGCGAGATGATGCGTGCAGGACCAGTCTGGTTGATATCAGCGCTAGCAATGGTTGTAATGATTGTAAATTGAGAGGTTTCACGCAGCCTTTTGCTGAGGGGAGTAACTGGAGAACCTGTTTCTAGCCAATGGGTAGAACTCAAAGCAATACCTTCCCCTCCTTGATTATCTGGTAGTTCTCCTTTCGGTAATAATTCTGGTAGTTTACCAGTACGGTCTTTATAGGTTCCGTTACCAGTTAATTCATAAGAAGCTATCAAAGAATCTCCCAGAGTATCCAAGTAATTTTTGCGTGATAATATTTGTGAAACCTCAGTCGGAGAAATTGCTTTATCCGCAATATTGAGGTCATAAATATAACCCTGCCAAGGTCTATCACCAGTTTGCTCATTACCCAGTAACAAAGGATAATTTAGACCCCAATTACTTAGGAGGGTTGTTCCTTGCCAGGTGATACAAAGTAGAAATGCAATAAATACATAACCTATAAAAAATAAGATTAATTTGGTGGGAGAGTAACTGGTGCGACTATTTTCTATTCGCACCAACATGTAGACAACTTGTTTTGAGTGCCATATATTAAAGCAAATAATACCTAAAAGTCCACCTGTAGTATTGTTAAAAATATCCGCAGGAGTCGGCGACCTGGAAGGTAAGAATACTTGCAGAATTTCCACTAGGGTTGATAATCCAGCACTAATCAGTACTACTATTAATAATTTGCTTATCCATTTCATCCTGACTCTCTCGAACAGAGCAGCGAAACAGAAACCTAAAGGCATAAACAACAAAATATTGTTGGCTCTGTCTTTAAAAGGACTGGAATTATTAAAATTGGCAACTATTTCTCGCAGCGAAAGGCTATCATGAAATGAAAAATTAAAGGGATAAAGTGTCGCTACTATGATTACAAGTACGCTAGCAATTCCGAGAATTATATCTTTCAGCAGTGCTAATTTATCTAAATTAGATTTAGTGGTAGAAATTGGTTGTCGATTCATGAGTACCTATTTTATCTGTCTAAATAGTAATGGGTAAATGCGCTGTCAATACCCAATAGCAGGTCAAAGGACAGTAGTTAATAGTAGATGAATCAACCCTGTGCTTAATATTATTTACCGTTAAGTGGCAATTAAGGAGGTAATAATTATAAATTTTTCATCAAGCATTCATGAAGATAAAGCGACACCATCACCCTCATCAGTAGAGACGCGAATATAACAGCGTCTCTACTGGTGAAAACTCTTAATTACCTAATCTAAAGTTGTTGCTTCCGGAGGCAGTGAGAATATCCAGTTGTACGGGTACTACACCTGATTCCACCATCCCAATTGAGTGAGCGGCTCCAGTAGACAGGTCAATTATGCGTCCTTGAATGTATGGACCACGGTCAGTAATTCTAACTACTACAGATTGGAAATTTTGTAAATTGGTTACTCGCACTAAAGTACCAAAAGGTAAGGAGCGATGAGCAGCGGTCATATCCATTTCATTGTAAGGTTCGCCGCTAGCTGTTTGAATGCCATTGTCCCTAAAGCTATACCAGGAAGCTAAACCAGCATCGCTGTAGGCGATGCTAAAGCTTCCCATAGGTACTCGGAAGGGACTGGTTGCGGGGGTAGAAAAAGTATTGGATGCTAACAATCTGTCGGTGGGTAAGTTGATTTGTTTACCGGAAATCTCTTGCAAAGGAGGTGCATTCCCTAACAATGTCCGCAAACGGTTAGTGGCTTGGAGTGCATCTTTTGCGGGGTCGCTCATGGTATCCGGTAGTCGTGTAGCAGAATCAATTTCCACTAGCACTTGGTCTTGGACTGCGATCGCGTAGCGTCCTGGGTGAGCTTTAGTTTTTGCGGTCTTTGTGTTAGGTTTAACTGTACTAGATTTCAGCGATGAACTTCCAGGTTGCCAGACAGCTTTAATCGTCTGAGGGTCGATATTATAGGCAGAAAGTTGATTAATTTGATTGGCTACTGATGTAGCCCGCATAATTGGTTCGTTGAGTAGCTGGAATTGTTGAGTGGGGGAAATTTGAGAACTATTTGATATCGGCGTTGTACCCACAAAAGTCAGAACTGGAACATTATTAACTATAAGATTTGCTGCCATTCGCCCTTGTATTTGCAGAGGCTGAACTCTAGCAATGCGAGATTGAAAATTCCCTTGAGTAGAAATACCTTGAGCATTAGTAGATGACCCCTGCAAACCAGAAACTGGATAGGCTTGTCGAGTAGGTGGTTGCTGTTGAGCATAAGAAACGCAAGGCAGACCCAAGGTAGTGCCCAGCAGGGCTGTTGTTGCCCACAAAAGTCTGTGATTCATGCAGGGTGTCGCGAAAAAAAAATCCAGATCAAGCTTAAGCTGGTTTATGTATAGTTAATCAAATCTTTACAATTCACCGGACTGAGGAGAAGTTTTTTTGATTATGAAACCAGAAAAAACCAGAAAATCTTCCCAACACAGGGCACAACTCATTGTAGATTGGGGATGTTGAGAAAAGTATAGGGTACGCAGTAGCGAAGCTATCGCCTACCCCATATTATCTTGAGTAACAGAATACTTTTGACTAATGAATAATCAGATAAACACAACTCACACCAACACTCCCACCCGAAAACACTGCTGTTTTGGTAATGCCAGGAATTAATACTTAATTAATTCCTGTTCTCTTGCCATAATGCCTGAAACCTATTATCTGCACGAATATTGTCGAAGTCGGCATTTTTTCTGGTCATTTCCAGGTATTTATCCGGACTAAGACTGATAGCTTGTTGTAGATTTTCGATAGCGCTTTCGATATTGTTTTGCAGAGCATAACAGCGCGCTTTATTGTACCATACGACGTCTTCTATGGGTTTGAGTTCCAGCGCTTTGTTGTAGCTGTTGATTGCCTGTTCGTAGCGCTGTAATTTTTCGCAGGCAATGCCCAAATTGAACCAAGCTTTGAAGTAATCTGGTTTAATTGTCACCGCTCTCTCAAAACTGAGAATTGCCTTCTCATGGCGTCCCCAGTCGCTGAGGGTAACACCACGGTTATGCCAAGCTAGGGCATTGTCCGGATTAAATTCAATCGCCCGTTCATAACTGTTGAGTGCTTCTTCATGACGTGCTAATTGCCCTAGAGCGTTGCCTCTGTTGTACCATGCCCAATAAGCATCTGGTTGCAATTCTAAGGTACGCTCAAAGCTGACAATTCCCTTTTCGTATTTTCCCCAATCACACCAGGTAATGCCTTGGTTGTGCCAGATAGTAGCGGCATTTGGGTTAAACTCAATGGCACGGTCAAAGTTGTTGATTGCTTCTGGATAACGTCCTAACTTGCCGAGGGCAATTGCTCGGTTGTGCCAAACCCAGCTAGCATCTGGTTTCATCGCTAGCACCTGGTCAAAACAGGCGATCGCTTGTTCATGGCGTCCCAAATTACCCAGAGCAAAGCCCTTTTGCGACAAAGCTTCAGTATAGTCGGGGTTGCATCGTAGGGCTTTGTCGAAACTAGCAATTGCGGCTGCAAATTTTTCTGCCTTATTGCGGCGTAGTCCTTGCTGGAAAAAAAATTCTGCCTCCAAGTTTAGATTGACGTTCATAAAATTTGGCATCATACCGTGGGAAGATTTCTCGATTAAGATTCCCAAAAAGATATCATAACTACACAACAATATTCACTCTTGGCAATCAAGCAAGCTGGTGGGTCAGATGGCAAAATCCTAGATAAAAATAAATTTAACCACTATTTGATACATTACAGATAGCGATAAAACCCTAATTGCTAATAGTTTATGCCCAGAAAACCCTTTATCCTAAACCCCGTTCTTAAGGACGGGGTATTTTTTTAGAGTTAATTTTTTGACAAACCACTATAGTAATTATGGTGAACTGATGATAGGGAAGCTATAACCAACTGAGCGCTCTTGGTATGGGTGCAAATTCCCAATTTTCGCAGACCTTAAACCTAATATGGGCAATCATCACCACGGGTGATGTAGAGCGACTTAATTTCCAGCTACCACAGCACTAGCGTGAGATGATTTCAGATTGTTGTGCCACAAAAAAATACTCATGACTTCGCTGAGTAACACCAAATATCGCATAGAAAAGGATTCGATGGGGGACAAACATATCCCCGATAATGTTTACTATGGCATTCAGACGCTGCGGGCGGTGGAAAATTTCCCGATTAGCGGTCTGAAACCTCTAGCCACCTATGTAGACGCTTGTGTACTAATTAAAAAAGCTACGGCAATTACCAACGGCTCCCTGGGCTGTATTCCCCAAGACTTGAGTCAGGCGATTATTCAAGCAGCGGATGAAGTGCTTGCCGGTGAATTACGCGACCAGTTCGTGGTTGATGTTTACCAAGCCGGTGCGGGGACTTCCCACCATATGAATGTCAATGAAGTGCTGGCAAATCGGGCGTTGGAAATTCTGGGTGACAGCAAAGGTAACTACGAGCGCGTCAGTCCTAACGACCATGTAAACTACGGACAGTCTACCAACGATGTGATTCCCACAGCGATTCGGATTGGGGGTTTATTAGCATTATCGCGGACACTTTACCCAGCACTAGACAATGCGATCGCGTCCCTAGAAGAAAAAGCCGAAGAATTTCAAGATGTGGTCAAATCCGGCAGAACTCACCTGCAAGACGCCGTTCCTGTCCGCTTGGGAGAAGATTTCCGCGCCTGGGGACAAATTCTCAGCGACCATCAAAACCGGATATACGCTGCTTCTGGCGACTTGATGGTACTTGGTTTGGGCGGTAGCGCCGCTGGTACAGGGTTAAACACCCATCCCCAGTATCGCGCTCAAGTGGTGGAAGTGCTTTGCCAATTGATTGATACTCCCCTGGAAGCAGCACCCCACCTGATGGCAGCAATGCAAAGCATGGCTCCCTTTGTCAGCGTCTCTGGCGCCTTACGCAACCTCGCTCAAGACTTGGTGAAAATTTCCCACGACTTGCGCTTAATGGACTCCGGACCGAAAACCGGCTTCAAAGAAATTCAACTGCCCCCGGTTCAACCCGGCTCATCAATTATGCCTGGGAAATACAACCCCGTGATGGCAGAGATGACATCTATGGTCTGTTTCCAGGTAATGGGATATGACAGTGCGATCGCCTTAGCTGCCCAAGCCGGACAATTAGAACTGAATGTGATGATGCCCCTAATTGCCTACGACCTGATTCACAGCATCGAAATTCTCGGCAATACCATCGCTGCCCTCACAGAACGTTGCATTAAAGGTATTACCGCCAATCGGGAACGTTGTCTGGCGTATGCTGAAGGCAGTCTTTCTTTAGTGACCGCATTAAATACCCACATTGGCTATCTCAACGCCGCCGCTGTCGCTAAAGAATCCTTAGAAACCGGGAAATCCCTGAGACAAATTGTCTTAGAAAAAGGGTTGATGACGGCAGAAGAATTAGCAACAGTCCTGAATTTAGAAGAAATGAGTCAAATTGTCCCCCTAAGTTATCCAGAGGAACACAAAGATTAAAAAACACCTGAGTCTTGATGATTCAGCCGAGTAACTCAAGTTTTTGAGATGACAGTTTACCACAAAGACACAAAATTATTCTTTGTGTTTTTGTGGTTGATTTTTTCTTCTGGAATCAGTCAGCTATGGTTTTCCCGGAAATAGGGTAATGATAATCTGGACATATTATTTTGATTACCCATGATTTAAATTATGTATGAAAATCCAGAAATAGCAAAAAAAATCGTATGAGAATCTTTCGCAATTATTTTGGAAAAAACGGTATTTTTGATTGAATTTAAGCTAATTTAGGATTTTGTAACTCATGTTACCAAAAAAAATACATGATAAAATAATGCTATGCGCTAGCTGTTTGTATTTTTTACTCAATTTTCCAAAAAGTATCATCAATTCGTTCTCATATTCGTTACAAATATTCATTTTTTACATTTAGTAATACAATTTTTGTGATGAAATATACGTCAATGTATTTGAATGCTGCTTTTTTCAAGCATCAGATATTGACAAAAAATAATTTTCATGAATTAAAACAAGCTAGCTTCCGTAGAGATTTTTGTGTATTAATCACGAATAGGATTGGAATCTGAGTAATTATTTTTGATTAATCATGCAGGCTGAAAAACCATCTGTTAGCTTAATTCGCGCTTTATCCTATGAACAGAGTGCATTGCGGGAATCACTCTTAACACTGCTAGCGCCTTTGGGAGGGATGGAAGCGTTCGTCAAACCGGGACAGCGAGTCTTACTCAAGCCAAATCTGCTCACAGGAGCAAGACCACGCAAAGAGTGTACGACCAGGGCTGAACTAGTTTATGAAGTGGCGCGGATGGTAATTGAGGCTGGTGGAAAACCTTATTTAGGGGATAGTCCAGCTTTTGGTTCCGCCAAAGGAGTAGCGATCGCCAATGGTTATGCACCGATTATGGAAGAACTCCAGCTAGCGATTATTGACTTCCAAGGTAAGCGATACGAGACAGTCAGCGAAGAGTTTAACCATCTGCTACTCTCCAAAGAAGCGATGGAAGCCGATGTGGTAATTAACCTGCCGAAAGTCAAATCCCACGTCCAACTAACCCTAACAATGGGGGTGAAAAACCTGTTTGGTTGTGTCCCGGGGAAAATGAAAGCCTGGTGGCACATGGAAGCGGGGAAAGACTCCAACCGCTTCGGGGAAATGCTAGTGGAAACCGCCAGAACAATTAACCCTGACTTGACGATTTTAGATGGAATAATCGGTCATGAAGGCAATGGTCCTTCTGGTGGTGAACCCCGTCCCCTGGGTATCCTAGCAGCTGCTAGGGATGTCTTTGCTTTGGATCGAGCAATAGTAGAAGTTCTCAATGTCGCACCCCAAAAAGTACCCACTGTCTTAGCTTCGCAACGCTTGGGACTTGTGGGGGAACTGGACAGCATTGATTTTCCCCAAGCTCACCCGAATGAATTAAAAATTTCTGATTGGCGACTACCAGATAAAATGATGCCGATTGATTTTGCCCTACCTCGCGTGATTAAATCTAGTTTTAGGCATCTCTACATCCGGTTTATCAAAGAACCGATGAATGCTTATCGTCAGGTAAGTTAGTTTGGATGCGTGGATGGGTGGCTCTTAGATTGACAATTGAAACAGCGAGGTCTACTGAAACCTAGTTTAAATTAGCGCACTTCAGATATTAGGTAGTATAGTGTTTCCTACTCACACGAGGTACATCTGAGCCACCCTCCTCGAACTTCGGGGAGGGGGTTGGGGATGGAGTTGGAGTACTTCACCAGAATGGGGACCACTATAATAACTAATGAATAAAAAATAAAAAGTCATTAGTAAAAGTGCCCTTACTAATGACTAAATAGATTACTACGTGCAGCAGTCTGACTGACATTAATCTCTAAGTATTCTGGAAATAGAAAACTATGCCAATCACACCCCGGATATCCTTTAATTAAGAAGTTTAGCTCAATAAATTGGAGCTTAGTTGCCAAAATGGCAATAAATGTTTGACTGAAAATTTGAATTTACAAGTAGTAGGGTGAGCAAAATTCCGCCCACTCTACATCAGACGATAAAGATATTTCTTACCCATTGACATACTCACCGCCCTGAAAGTGCGGTGATTCTTGACGCTTCATCGACTGGTACAACCGAGGTTGTCTTACCCTGTCTCTGGGTCCATTTAGAGTCGTGGCAATGCCCTATCCCGACTATATGTATCGTTTTGTTTGAGAAACATTAACAATACTTTTGATTTGGCTTCCAGGTTGGATTTTAACCATTGCCCTTCAGTCTTTCCCTATTACTGGAGCAGTCCCGGTTTCAACTCAAAATGAGTGTATATCGCTGCAATCTTAGGTGGGGATTTCAACCAATGCAATTATAACATAAAGCCGTCAAGCGAAGGACGGGGCTTGTATCCCACTTTTTTGGTCAAGAGAGTCTGATTAAGGATGTCGCAAAATAGAACCCAGAGGACGGTGTTTCCGCACGTCCATCATGTCTGCCAAGGATTGTTCGCTCCGATCCAAAGGAAGCCTTTCTTCTGGTGATAGTATTGTGACCAGAGGTTGGGGTCTTCTGGGGATAGGTGCTGGCTGTGCCACAGGTCGGGGTTTCAAGGGTATAGAAACTGGCTGTGGCACAGGTTGGGGTCTGGTGGAGGAATAGATACCAGGCTTTGCCAGAGGTTGAGGTCTTCTGGGTAGGGGTATAACTGCTTTGGACACCGGCTGAGTTCTACTGAGCAGGGATATTGGCTTTGGCTGAGGCTGGGGTCTAGCAGTCATAGGCTTGCCTGATTTTGGCATTGACTGGGGTCTTCTGGGTATGGGTGGTTGCTTGACCACTGGTTCTAGCTTCACAGCCGATGGATGATAGCGTACCGCCGGATCTGGGATGGACTCCCAATGTGGATTTGCTGTCGGAGGATGTAGGGGTGAGCCTGCAGCCTGTCTCGGTTTTGGCTTGCGGACTGGTCTTGCTTTTTGGTTGCGAGGTGGTGTCGCGCTGTCTCCACCAGGATTAGGGCCCTTTCCCGTTCTCCTTGACCGGCGTACCCTTGACCGTGATGGTGCGTTGAGCAGCCGAAACATTACCAAAGAACCAGTGGCGCAGGCAATAGCCATACTCACCAGCAGCCAGACAGATATGGAACGGTCTTCAGTAGAAACAGCGGTTGTTGCTGGTGCAACTGGTACAGTGGCTGGTTCTAGTTCTGCTTCTGTCTCGCTGTGTTCTACACGCCCAGCATAGGTCAAGCTAAGTAGAGAAACCGCAGTACTGGCAATGATAAATGTCACCATACCACTCCAAACCAGCCAAGGGTGAGCAGCAACAACACTTAGTAGGGCATTCCATTGCTGCTTACTCTGCGGTTGCATCCTACTGCGTGTCTTAGTAGGTTTAGGCTCACTTGCTTTGGATATTGGCTGCGACCGGCGCTGATTCTTCTCCATGACTCTTCTCGGCTGTTTACACCCATTGTTGTCTAGATTTTAATGACATTAGCCTGTATTCTTTCACCCTACCCTCAGTGAAGCATTCTAATGGCATTTTATAATCATGAACATCTTTCTTGGGCAAGTTGAATTAATTGGTCTACTAATTGTGGGAAGGTAATACCACTATGCGACCACAGTTGGGGATACATACTAGTAGCCGTAAATCCCGGTAGGGTATTGATTTCATTAATCAAAATTTCCCCTGTGGATTCTACGTAGAAAAAGTCTACTCGTGCTAATCCCGATGCATCAACAGCAGCAAAGGCTTGCAACGCCATGTCTTTGATTTGCGCCGCCACAGCATCGCTGACGGGTGCGGGAATTAACAAATCTGCCCGTCCTTGGGTATACTTGGTTTCATAGTCATAAAAATCACTCTCAAAAGTAATTTCACCCACGACAGAAGCTTGGGGATTATCGTTACCCAAAACAGCACATTCTACTTCCCGCGCTACAACGCCAGCCTCAACGATAATTCGGCGGTCATAACTTGCGGCATTATCTAACGCTGCTTCTAATTCTGCACGAGTTCGCACTTTGGCAATACCTACTGATGAACCTAAATTAGCAGGCTTAACAAAACAGGGATAGCCCAACTCAGTCTCAATTTGGTCACATAGTTTGGGAAACACACAGGGATTTGACCAAATTTGGGAACGATTGAGTGCTATGTATTTTACCTGCGGCAACTGGGCTTGGGCAAATGCCATTTTCATCGCAATCTTATCCATCCCAACTGACGAACCTAACACCCCAGAACCCACAAAGGGTTTTTGCATTAAGGTGAGTAGACCTTGCATTGTACCATCTTCACCATTGGGACCGTGCAAAATCGGGAACCACACATCTACTTGCGCTGCTTGGGAGGGGAACTGCCACAGGTTAGAGTTTGAGGTTTCGCAACCGAGCGGTTGAGCAGTTGTTAAGACTTGTTGCGCTACTTCTGGGGAAAGCCAAACGCCATCTTTTTGGATGTAAAACGGCAATATTTCGTATTTGTGGGCATTTTCTGACTGACTCAAAGCGTTGGCGATCGCTCTTGCGGAACTTATAGAAACTTCATGTTCTCCGGAACGACCACCGAACAATAACCCAACCCTTAGCTTTGTCATTATCAATTCCTGTGACACTCCTCACGTTGCAGATAGCCTATCACAACCTGTGGGGGATGGGGCACACACTGATATCACGGATACACGGATGATGGATGGGTTAGGGGAATCACCGAATGGGGAATTGGGAATAAATTTCTTTCATATTCCCTTATTCGTCCTAATTCCTAATCCCTAAACTTACTTCCACTGGTTCCCCCGTCAAACTGAAGGGACGAACTTCGGTAATTTTCACCTGCACCAACTTACCTTTGAGTTGATGAATATCCCCTGTGAAAAAGGTGAGGCGATTACCCCTTGTCCGTCCCATGACTTGGGATTTATCTTTGGGGTTTTGGTCTTCCACTAGCACTTCTTCAATGCGTTCCATGTAACGAGAAGAACGTTCTGCGGCTTTGATACCAACTAGGTGATTTAGCCGTTGCAGTCTGTCTGCTTTGACTTCCTCGCTCAGTTGTTCTGACCACAACGCTGCTGGTGTTCCGGGACGGGGAGAATAAGCAGCGGTATTCAACTGGTCAAAGCCGATGTCTTCTACCAACTTCAGGGTATTTTCAAACTGTTGTTCCGTCTCCCCTGGGAAACCAACAATCGCATCAGCGCTAATCGCAGCATCTGGCATATACTGGCGAATCGTGTCAATTATCCGGCGATATTTCTCCTGCGTATACCCCCGTGCCATGCGCTTCAATACTTCGTTATCACCTGATTGGAAAGGAATGTGAAAATGCTCGCATACCTTGGATAATTCTGCACAAGCCTTAATTAATCGTTCTGTAAAATAACGGGGATGACTTGTAGCAAAACGCAGTCTTTCAATTTCCGCAACATCATGAATATAATACAGCAAGTCTGTAAAAGTGTGTTTGTGGCGACCTTCCGGTGTGACTCCTGGTAAATCCCGACCGTAGGCGTCGATATTTTGACCCAGTAAGGTAACTTCCTTGTACCCCTGGCGTGCGATTTCTGCCATTTCTGCACGAATTGCTTCTGGGGTGCGGGACTGTTCCACACCGCGCACGGAAGGTACAACACAATATGTACAGCGCTCGTTACAGCCATAAATCACATTCACCCAAGCCGTTACCTTGCTATCCCGGCGCGGCTTGGTGATATCTTCCATAATATGAACTGGCTCAGTCGCCACTACTTGATTGCCTTGAAAGACTTCTGATAGCAAATCTTGTAGGCGATTGGCGTGTTGCGGTCCCATCACCAAGTCTAATTCTGGTACCCGTCGCAGCAGGGTTTCTCCTTCTTGTTGGGCGACACAACCAGCAACAATCAGGGTTAAATCAGGTTTTTCGTGTTTGCGTTTTGCCTGTCTACCGAGATAAGAATATACTTTTTGTTCAGCGTTATCACGAATAGTGCAAGTGTTGTAAAGTATTACATCAGCGCTATTTGGGTCTTCTGACCACTCAAAGCCCATGTCTTCTAAGATGCCAGCCATGCGCTCTGAGTCGGCTTTGTTCATCTGGCAACCAAAAGTAGTGATGTGATAGCGTCGGGGTGAAGTGGTCATGGTTGGCGGGTAGTAAATAAATCGCAACGGTCGATAACATAATCTATGTTACGGAATATCTGTTGCAGTGGAGCAAATTATCAATAGTTGATATAGATAGAATAGACATCTTTTATTTCGCGCAAAGTCGCAAAGTCGCAAAGAAGAGCGCAAAAAGAACTAAGTTTGACAAGAGGTGTAAGGAGCGATCGCTTCCCTTTTATGAGCGTTAAAATAAACTCAGAAATTTTCACTTCACGACTATTACCATGACGATAGCTAAAGAATTGGAGACTATCCAAGATATCACAGAAGATGTTATCTTTCCCCCAAGTGATTTATTCAGCGATGAGCCTCCCTTGGAAAGCGAACTACATCTGAGACAAATTATCTTACTGCTGTCATGTCTAGAATGGTTGTGGAGAGATAGGAATGATTTTTATGCTGCGGGAAATCTGACGATTTACTATAGTCAGAAGAAGCTGAAATCAGAAGACTTTCGTGGACCAGATTTTTTTGTGGTGTTAGATACTGAGCGCAAAACTCGTAAAAGTTGGGTAGTTTGGGCAGAAGATGGTAAATATCCGAATGTAATTGTAGAAATTCTCTCTGATTCAACCGCGAAGACTGATAGGGATTTGAAGAAAAAGCTTTATCAAGATACTTTTCGGACTCCCGATTATTTTTGGTTTGACCCTTATACATTAGAATTTGCTGGTTTTCATTTATTAGACGGGAAATATCAACCGTTATCAGCGAATAATCAAGGGTATTTGTGGAGTCAACAGTTAGGATTATATTTGGGGGTTTATCAAGGGCTGTTGCGATTTTTTACCCCAGAATGTGAGTTGGTTCCTACACCAGAAGAAGAGGCTGAGTCTGAACGTCAGCAAAAAGAATATGAACGTCAGCAAAGAGAATTAGCTGAAGAACGAGCAGAAAGATTGGCTGCTAAGTTGCGGGAGTTAAATATTGATCCGGATACAATTTAGGGGATAATTAATCGGAAATTAATCTGAATACTTGAACGGGGAAAATAAACAATTATTGTCAGGAGCGAATCACCATGAGTGTTATCGTTGCGAAGTGGACGCTTGACGAATATCACCGATGGAAGTGTTTCGCGCAAAGACGAGCCAGCGCTGCAGGAGGGTTTCCCTCTGTAGGCGACTGGCGTCGCAAAGGCGCAAAGAAGAGCGCTAAAAAACTAACTTTGATAAGAGATGTAGGTTTAATTTTTGAGTTTTGTCTGCGTGATATTCTGCCATTACTTCAGATTAAGTTTCGCATTTATAATTGTAGTGTCAGTAAAAATTACCTAAAAATCCCATGTTGCAATCAATTGAAGGAATTTATAAAAACGGTGAGATAAAGCTTGCTGAATTACCACTACATGTTTCAGAAAGCATCGTTATCGTAACTTTTTTAGAACCAAAAACCACTGCAAAACAAAAGCGGATGATGGAGTTTGGGATGTTTTCTGGAAGTCAGCAATCAACAGAAGCGGATTTTGAGATGGCTGAATTTCATGGGGATAGTGAAGACGGTTTAGACTGGGGATAGATAATTAATGTTGCGTCTTATCTTTATCTACAACATGCGCCGAAAGTCGCAACGCTCCTTGAATTAATCTCAGAACTCTCTGTTGCTCACCAGACAGCACAACATCAGCATTCAACGCCAAATCATAATCTTCTATTAATTCCTGAATTTTAATCTCCGGATGACCAACCTTCGCTTCAATCCAATCAAAATCCGTCAACCACTGATACAATTGCTCAAACCTCCCAGCCTCAATCATGTGCTTGGGTAAATGCTTCAAAGCATAGTCCCTATCTTCCGACACCAGACTATCTAAATGTTTCCCGATATCTTTAGTTCCCACACCACCGCTAAATTTATCGACAATGCGAGTCTTGATTTTCTTAAGAAAAGTCATCCCCGTATGCCTGTACAATGTCTTTGCGATAGAGAAAATCCGAGAAACTTTGGTGATAGATACTGTAACGAGTTTCACTATTTAATTGGGTTTCCCGCAAAAACTGCTGCCATTCGTTGAGTACCTGCTGTACCGTCACAGCTTTTTCACCAGATAAATCAGCTAACAACCGCCGGGAAACTGGTTCTCGCAGTTCCGCTAAAAAATAAACTATCGCTACCTTGTGCATCGGTAAAGGTGTTTCTCCGGAAAAACCACCGCCAGAAAAATAGTGCTTTTGGTATAGGAATTGACATGTCAGGCGATTTTTTTGTCAAGGTTGTCGGTGCTAAACAGGTTAATTTGTAATGAGGCACTTCAATTTTTCCGGTTTTAATGAAGGGGCGATGATTACCTGTATCGATAGGCAGGCTAAGAACTTTACTAATTGCTACACAGTCTGCATCTATCAAGGCGATCGAAGATTGGAACATTACCCTCGACACAGTAAGCATTGTAGCTTTCTAACCATACCCACTTTGCTGTATTACTGGTAACGCTCGGAAATTTTGCCTTGTACCACAACCAGTCTTCTAATTCCAACAGTGGAAAAGTGTAAGACCCATGCGACGGCGCGCCACTAGACCCGCGCTGCTGGACACTAAAGCCGAAGCGCCCATTGCTGTGCTGTACCCAAAGCTCATCAATGGTGCGTAGAACTGAACAGGGAAATTGTTCGATATCCTCACGCCGGAGAAAACTTCCTTCTTGTTGACGACCTGCGACCTGGAGCATGATCCGTTCTGTTTGTTTATCAGCTTCTTCCCAATTATTGGCTGATAACAGATCGCGCAGTCTGGTATAGTCTACATCAACATCTGAAGAAACTGCTGGCAAAGGATAATAGGGTCTTATGTGTAGGCTGTCTGGGAAATTGGCTATTCTCGAAAGTGTTTGATAAGCAGCCCACTGCACTGACTCTTTTTCAGTTTTCACCATCTGAAGCATTAAGTCTCTTAAGTCTTGATAGGCACCAGCATACTCAGCTGCATCTGACAGTGCAGCGATTCTAGTTTCATCGTTCGTGCTGGCTAACCGTTGCTTAATTTCCTCAATTTTTTTGATCAGGCCAGTATCTTCAGGACGTAGCTCACAACTGTTGGCACGAGATAACAAGAGTTGATGAGTAGATGAGTGAGTGTCTAACGTTGGTAAGTGTCCGACCGGGGCAGTAATTGACCAGACATATTTAACAGACATCAAATACTCAGCAATCCACCCAAGGCGCTCATGAGCTTCATAGCTCTTTTCAGAATATTTATAATACTCGAAGATACACCTCTGTACGCTCAAGCCGAAGCGTCCATCACTGTAATGTACCCAAAGCTGGTCAATAGTACGTAGGTCTGTACAGGGAATTTTCTGGATGAGTTCAGCATCGAGGAGTCTATTTTTTCCTTCTATATCGGCAGCTTTTAGCAGAATCCGCTGTGTTTCTTGGTTAGCTTCTTTCCACAGCCCTGCTGCCAACAAGTCACGTAACCGGGTGTAGTCGGGATTGTTAGTCATAGCTTCTTCTCCAGTTTGGCTAGAAACTTAAATGCCTACCCCATCAGCCTTCAAGCATAACTGCACCCTATCGTTTGGAACTTTTGAGGTTAGGGTTGCGACAATAGCATTTCTGCAATCGGTATAACCATAGGTTGTCATTTCATTTATAGATGCGCTTCCCTACTCTGGTGAACTGATATTTTTTATATATAAACACAACTAATCCAAACAACGATTTACTTTTAAATTCCACAATTACAAATCGTTATAAAAATTGTAAAGTTTTTCTAGCTATTGAGAAACCTGTCAATTATTCACGATTTGACAATAGTTTCAGCGATTGGTAAAATTTTCATAATCCTGGCGACGTTTGACTATATTAAAAAAACGCTAATAAAGTCTAGTATTAACCTCTTAAAATCACGCAAAAATCTAGCTGATATTTTCTAAAAGTCATAAAGAAACAAAAATTAACTTGCGAAGTGTTAAGCCTTGCGAGGTGATACTTGACATGAATTCACTAGTCTTGTAAAGAGATAACATCTCACGCAAAGGCGCAAAGGCGCAAAGAAGGAAAAAAAGTCTTTGTGTCTTTGCGTCTTTGCGCGAAACTAATAAGACAGATTTTTTATAAGTACAAATACTACTTCTTTTAACTGCAAAGAAAACAATAAATACATAAACTTTGCAGGTTGATTCGTATAGTTTCGCTAAAGCCAGATTTCAGTTACTAGATTCAGTTTCTAAGATAGAGGCAAAGGCGTTGTCATTTTAGGTGATGAACGCCCAAAAACAGCCAAGCAATCCGGAGGAAACAGAATGGCTGAAGCGCAACAACCTCTAGACCACGAGCAAGCTTTGGATCGTGATTGTACAACGCTGTCGCGGCACGTTTTGCAGCAACTGCAAAGCTTCTCGGCGGACGCGCAGGACTTGAGCGCGCTAATGAATCGCATCGCCCTAGCTGGTAAACTAATCGCCCGTCGTCTTAGCCGTGCAGGCTTAATGGAAGGGGTTCTGGGATTTACTGGGGACGTGAATGTTCAGGGTGAATCCGTCAAAAAGATGGATGTCTACGCCAATGAGGTGTTTATCTCGGTGTTTAAGCAAAGCGGCTTGGTATGTCGTCTAGCTTCCGAAGAGATGGACAACCCCTATTACATCCCGGAAAACTGCCCTATCGGACGCTATACCCTGCTTTATGACCCGATAGATGGTTCTTCCAATACTGATATTAATCTCAGCTTGGGTTCTATCTTCTCGATTCGCAGACAGGAAGGAGAAGATATCGACGGTGAGGCGCGGGATTTACTAGCGGACGGACGGAATCAAATTGCGGCTGGCTACATTTTGTATGGTCCCAGCACCATGTTGGTGTACAGCATTGGTAAGGGTGTGCATTCCTTTACCCTTGACCCCAGCTTGGGAGAGTTTATCCTCACTCAAGAAAACATCCAAACTCCCAACCACGGCGGAATTTACAGCCTTAACGAGGGTAACTTCTGGCAATGGGACGAACCAATGCGGGAATATATCCGCTATCTCCACCGCACAGAAGGTTATACCGCCCGTTACAGTGGGGCAATGGTGAGTGATATCCATCGCATTCTGGTTCAAGGTGGGGTATTTCTCTACCCAGGTACCGCCAAGAAACCGGAAGGGAAATTGCGCTTGCTCTATGAAGCTGCCCCGATGGCATTTTTAATGGAACAAGCCGGTGGTCGCGCTAGCACGGGAGTGCAAGATATATTAGATGTAGTCCCAGAAAGACTGCACCAGCGCGTCCCTTTGATTATCGGTAGCAAAGACGACGTAGCCTTGGTCGAGTCTTTCATTCAAGAGTGGGAGAAACAAGAACGCGACAGGCTGATGATAGCTCGTTCACGGGTTCCCCAGTAGGGAAAAACAGAGAATTGGGATTTTGGATTAAGAATTACTAGGAAACACTTAGAGATTATCTAAGCTTGACAGAGTGGGGGCAAAACCAAAAGCAAGCGCAAAATCTATTGAGGCTTACTTACAGTCCACAAAAGTCCGGAATTCAACAAGGAAATCTATGGCGACGAATCATTTATTGGAAATTAAACAGTACGGTCAAAGTATCTGGATGGATAACTTGAGCCGTGACATAGTTCAATCAGGGGAACTGAAAGAATTAGTTGAGACTAAAGGCATCTGCGGTATTACCTCCAACCCAGCTATCTTTGAAAAAGCTATTAAGGGTAACGCGATTTACGACAATGATATTGAAGCCGGGATTCGCGCTGGGTTAACAACTGACCAAATTTACGAAAATCTGGTGTTTGAAGATATCCGCAATGCTTGCGATGTCCTCTACCCTGTGTACCAAGCTACAAACGGCTTAGATGGTTACGTTAGTATAGAAGTACCGCCAACCATCGCCAAAGACACAGAAGCAACAATTGCCGAAGCTCGTCGCTATTTCCAAGCAATTGGGCGCGAAAATCTGATGATTAAAATTCCCGGCACTCCGGAAGGTTTACCCGCTGTGGAACAAGTCATCAGCGAAGGTATCAATGTCAATGTCACCCTGCTGTTCTCTGTGCAAAGCTATGTAGATACAGCTTGGGCGTACATTCGTGGTTTGGAAAAACGAGCCGCAGAAGGCAAGGATATCAGTAAAATTGCCTCAGTGGCTTCCTTCTTCCTCAGCCGCATTGATAGCAATATCGATGCTCGCATTGACTCCAAGCTAAAAGGCGAAACAGACGAAGCCAAAAAAGCCAAGTTGCAGGCAATTAAAGGTAAGGTAGCGATCGCCAACGCCAAAATCGCTTATCAAGAGTACAAAAAGATTATTGAAAGCGACAGATGGCAAGCATTAGCTGCAAAAGGTGCCCAAGTGCAGCGGTTGTTGTGGGCTTCCACCAGCACCAAAGACCCCAGCTACAGCGATGTCATGTATGTTGACGAGTTAATTGGTGCCGAAACTGTTAACACCCTACCACCAGTTACCATTGATGCTTGTGCTGACCACTGCGACGTGCAATCTCGCGTGGAAACAGGCGTAGCCGAAGCTTACCAACTCATGGAAAGCCTCAAAGATCCAGACGTGAACATCAACATTGATGAAGTCATGGATGAATTACTCGTTGACGGTATCGACAAGTTCGTCAAGCCCTTTGAATCCTTGATGAACTCCCTACAAACCAAGGTTAAGCAATTATCACCTGTATAGGTAATAGGTAATAGGTAATAGGTAATAGTTTTGATTACCCATTACCCATTACCCAATCCAAAATCCCAAATCCAAAATCTCAAATCCAAAATTGATATGGTTGCGCTGCTAGAGAATCCGCTGCGTGTAGGACTGCAACAGGAGAGATTACCTGAACCCCAGATTTTGGTCATCTTCGGTGCATCTGGGGACTTAACTCAACGTAAGCTAGTACCAGCACTTTACAAGTTACGTAAAGAAAGACGCATTGCTCCTGAAACGACAATTGTCGGGGTAGCGCGTCGAGACTGGAGTCACGATTACTTCCGCGAACAGATGCGGGAAGGTATCGAACAGTTTTCCGATGGTATCGGAATCGAGGAGCTTTGGCAAGATTTCTCCCAAGGATTATTTTACTGTTCCGGAGACATCGATAATCCCGAAGGCTATCAGAAACTTAAGCACTTTTTGGCGGAATTAGACGAAAAACGCGGGACTAGGGGCAACCGTGTATTTTACCTGTCTGTCGCACCAAAATTCTTTCCCGAAGCAATTCAACAGCTAGGTGCAGCCGGGATGCTCGACGATCCAATTAAGCATCGGCTGATGATTGAAAAACCCTTTGGACGGGATTTAGCTTCCGCCAAGACTCTTAACCGGGTAGTACAGAAGGTTTGCAAGGAAGAACAAGTCTACCGCATAGACCACTACCTAGGTAAAGAAACAGTTCAGAATATTTTAGTGTTCCGGTTTGGGAATGCGATTTTTGAACCCCTGTGGAACCGCCAATTTGTTGACCATGTACAAATAACCGTAGCTGAAACCGTAGGAGTGGAAGACCGCGCTGGTTACTACGAAAGTTCCGGCGCTCTGCGGGACATGTTACAAAATCACCTAATGCAACTGTTCTGCATTACGGCGATGGAAGCACCTAACTCCCTCGATGCAGACAGCATTCGCACAGAGAAGGTTAAGTTACTCCAAGCTACCCACCTTGCGGATGTCCATAACCTCGACCTTTCGGCTATCCGTGGACAATATAGCGCTGGTTGGATGAAAGGCAAGCGCGTACCGGGGTATCGAGAAGAACCAAATGTTAACCCAGAATCCACTACACCTACCTATGTAGCGATGAAGTTTATGGTGGATAACTGGCGGTGGCATGGTGTTCCTTTTTACCTGAGAACGGGGAAGCGGATGCCGAAAAAAGTCAGTGAAATTTCCATCCACTTCCGCCAAGTCCCCCATCTCATGTTCCAATCCGCAGCGCAACAAATGAATAACAACGTGTTGGCGATGCGAATTCAACCGAATGAAGGAATTTCCCTGCGGTTTGATGTAAAAATGCCCAGGTCTTTCCGCACTCGCTCGGTGGATATGGACTTTAGTTATGGTTCCTTTGGTATCGAAGCCGCATCCGATGCCTACGATCGCCTGTTATTTGATTGTATGGTAGGCGACCAGACTTTGTTCACACGAGCCGACGAAGTGGAAGCAGCTTGGCAGGTAGTAACTCCCGCCTTGACTGCTTGGGACGCACCTGCTGACCCAGCAAGCATTCCCGAATATGAAGCTGGCACCTGGGAACCCGTGGAAGCGGAATTACTAATCAACCGCGATGGTCGTCGTTGGCGAAGACTCTGAGAATTTTAGATTTTAGATTTTGGATTTTAGATTCAATAAATCAATCTAAAATCCCAAATCCCAAATCCAAAATTTCCTCAAATCATATCTTGCACCACGGGAGGTAGAACCTCCCGGAACTCATTCCCAGGTTCAACCTGGGAACGAGAAAAAATCCCCAATCCCAAATCCAAAATTTCCTGAATCCAAAATCCCAAATCCCAAATCCCAAATTATTATGTCTGTTGGATCACCTATTTATTCCCTTCAGGCTCCGAAGGATATTTCGATTACAGAAATTGACACGGAACTGAGTAAAATTTGGCAAAGTTACGGCATTTCCGGTGAAGAAGGCGGAGTTCCATCTGCTACTCGCGCTACGACATTTACTTTGCTGGTCTACGAACCCGAAGAAACCCAGTACTTATTGGGTGTGCTGGGTTTTTACAGCGGTCCGATTGATGGAATTTTGGGACCGCAAACAGTAGATGGACTGCGAAAAGCCCAGAAAGCTTTTGGACTATCACGCACTGGTAAAGCCACCCCGGAATTATTAGCCCGGATGCGGGAAGAACTGGCAAAGCGTCATGGCGGCTCTGAAAATGGTTCTAGTGGTAAGTCCTATAGTTATGATGGACAAACCCCAAAAATTGCCGATGAAATCGCCTTGCGTAACCCTTGTCGGATTATTGCGCTATGTCCGGTAAATACTGCAGATGAAGGCGTTAAGGCGCAAGTATCAGCCTATTGTCCGATTCAAAAGCAATCCACCAGTACCTTGATTTGCTGCGAATACATTACCCTCACAGGTACTGTCGCTGCTTTTGAACGCATAGGTGGGATGTTACCAGCTTTGTTTATTGGAGGATTACCTAAGTTTCTCTGGTGGAAAGCAACACCAGACCCAGAAAACCCAGTGTTTAAGCGCTTAGCAGCAGTGTGCAATTCCGTAATTGTAGACTCCAGCGGCTTTAATGAAGTCGAGTCAGACTTGCTAGGGGTACAAAAGCTCTTGGAGGTAGGAATTCCGATTGCAGACTTAAATTGGCGGCGGTTGTCTGCTTGGCAAGAGTTAACAGCGGAAGCTTACGACCCACCGCAACGCCGTGCTGCACTACCAGACATTGATAAGCTAGCAATTGATTACGAAAAAGGCAACCCCGCCCAAGCATTGATGTTTTTGGGTTGGTTGGGGAGTCGTCTCAATTGGCGTCCGACGGAATGTCAACGAGAAAAAGGCGACTACGACATCATGCGGATTAAGCTTACTACCCAAGACAACCGGGAAATCCAAGCCGAGTTAGCAGGGGTTCCCGTGGCTGATGTGGGTGATGTGGCTGGGGACTTGATAGCCTTGCGTCTCAGTTCTACCAATCCCCAAGCAAACTGTGGTACAGTTATCTGTTCCGAAACCGGAGGCTGTATGCGGATGGAAACCGGAGGAGGTGCCCAATCTGGACTTTTCCAACAGGTGACTTCTCTGTCTGACCAAAAGGCAGAAGCTTTGCTCAGCCAGCAACTACAACGCTGGGGTCGGGAGGTACTGTTTGAAGAAAGTCTAGCCGTAGCAGCGCAAATTCTTAAATTAGCGACTAGGGACTAGGTAATAGGTAATGGGTAATAGTTTTGATTACCATTACCCACTACCTCCAAATCAAAACTCAGTCTCCTTTGCTAAAGCATTAACTGCAGCAGCAGCGATCGCACTCCCTCCCCTGCGTCCATGTAATGTAATGAATGGTACACCACGACTATCTACAGCTAGTGCAGCTTTTGATTGTTCTGCTCCCACAAATCCGACGGGAAAACCTAGAATTAAAGCTGGTTTCGGCGCTCCCTCATCCAGCATTTCCAACAAGTGGAATAATGCAGTAGGAGCATTACCAATTGCTACCACTGCTCCAGCTAAATACGGTGTCCATAATTCCACAGCTGCTGCGGAGCGAGTATTAACGATTCTTTCTGCTATTCCAGAGACTTGAGGCTCATTCAAAGTGCAAATAATCAAGTTATCTGCTGGTAGCCGCTGACGAATGATACCATTTGCTACCATCTGAGAATCACATAAAATTGCAGCCCCATTGGAGAGTGCTGTCCGTCCTGATACCATCGCTGTGGGTGAAGCTGCGAGGTCATCCACAATATCAGTCATCCCGCAAGCATGAATCAAACGCACCGCTAAGGGTGCTAAATCCGTAGGAAGTACAGAGAGATTTGCCTCTGCACGAATAGTAGCGAAGGATTGGCGATATATTTCATTACCGTCTCGAAGATAGTCAAGAGTCATTAGTCATTAGTCGTTAGTCATTACCAAAAATGGGCTGTAAATCTGGAATGGTGTGTTGGTCAGCAAATTTTTCCACTGACTCGTTAGAGGTAAATTTCTGACTGACTGAGTGTCTGTGTTGATGGGGTTAGAGAATTCCTGCGGACAGCACGGAACATCCCGAAGCGACAAAGACCTGTACCGAATGCTAACCGCATCAGTAGCAGGGTAGGGACTTCTCGCAGAGATTTAATTAAACCAGATAAACCAAAACGCACCAATCCCGCTGGTCTAGCTACCCCTTGCCAGATAGAATCTAACCAAGACCGAAGTGTTGCTTTCGTCCAGTCTGCTGTTATCACTTCTCCCTCAACTAATCCCGTCCCAGCCAAAAGTTCAGAAAAGCCTTCAATGCTAGAGAAAGCAGGATGTGACCACTGATCCAGTAATTGTCGCATTACGGGTTTTTCCCAAAAATTGAGCGGAACTTGGCGGTCATCTCTTTGATTCCAGTCAGCCACAACCAGCACTCCCCCTGGCTTTAGCACCCGGAGCAATTCTTTGGCAAAAACTGCTTTATCAGGCATGTGGGGTCCTGCTTCAATCGACCACACGACATCAAAACTTTCGTCGGGGAAAGAAAGTGCCATTGCATCATCTACCCGAAACTGAGCATTGATTCCTTTTGGGGTTAACTCCTGAGCGCGTTTGACTTGTTGGGGACTGATAGTAATTCCTGTAACCGCAAACCCGTAATCTTGGGCTAAAATCCGACTACTACCCCCAATTCCGCAACCCACATCTAAAACCGTCGTTCCTGGGGGTAATTTATCTAAGCCACCCCAACGTACCATTTCATGCACAAAGTCTGATTTAGCAACGAGAAAATCTTTCTTCTGCGGTGGTGAGCCATAGTGACCTAAGTGGATGTGTTCTCCCCAGTAAAACTCCAAAATCCCATCTTCCGTCCACTGGTCATAGGAATCGGATACGGAGTTAGAGGATTGATAACGGCGGGGAGTCAGCAAATATAAGACAATCAACAGCGTCAATAGGGCAATGATAAGTCCCAGGGCAGAAGAAAACCAACTCATTCAAATCAAGCCTTAATATTTTTTAATAATTTTAGCTGATTACTATATAAATCTTGAAAATAACCGATGAGCGCATCTACTCATGAGGGAACCCTAAACGTAAGTTATCTGTATACCTAATGTAGGTGAATAGCTTGATGCACAAAAAAAGCATCTACCGATGGACTGGATTAATCCTCAGTCTGATAGTACTGGGGATGGGACTGGTTCTATCTTTTGTCTACTATCCCAGGGAAATGCTATCGCAGCCATTAGTCATCAGTTTAAATGAAAATCGGCAGCTAATTGGCAAGCTTTATACACCTAAAAATAGCAAACCCCCATATCCGGTAATGTTGCTGATTCACGGTGTCCACTCGACAAAAGAAATGATGGCACCTTTAGGTATGGAACTAGCTCGGCATGGAATAGCTGCGTTAGCATTTGACTTTGGCGGTTTTGGCGAATCCTATTCCCGTCCGGAAAACGAAGAAGATAACCTAACAGATGCCAAAGAAATTATTGCTTTTGTGCGAAATCACCCGCAGCAGTTCGATGTACATAAAATTGGCATTGCAGGTCATTCTCTGGGGGGAGCAACGGCATTAACTCTTGCAGGGGAAGACCCTCGCTATCAAGCAACCCTCGTGTGGAGTATGAGTGGAGTAGCAAACCGAATTACACCACCCAATTTATTGCTCGTCATTGGTGTTTATGAGCAGTTTCATCATCCAGCGATCATGCGCGAAATGTTACGAGAAGCGACAGGTAAAAACATCCAAGAATTGCAACAGGTGGGAGACTTTAATCAGGGAACTGCTCGAATGTTAGTTATCTCTCCCACTACTGACCATCCAACCACACCCTATGACCCCTTGGTAATTAAGACATCTGTTGCTTGGGTAGAACAAGCTTTTGGTATACCTGTAAACAATATACCCCTCGTGGCTCCTTGGTATATTTTGGGTATGTTTGCCACATTTATCGGTAGCTGGTTGACAGGTAGTTATGTGGTACGAGAAGTTGCGTGTAAAAAGAAATGGCGTCTTTGGATACCTGCGTTGATTGTTGCGATCGCACTCACTTGTTTCGGTTTAAGTACCATCGGATTAATTAACAGCCTTTGGGCTACTAATTTTATCCTGTTGTGTCTGGCTCTATTATTTACGAGCAATTATATCCTCTCCTCCCGAATAAAAGTCAATTCTGCTGTGCGCGTGGTTGGACTATACTATGCTTTATTCGCATTTTCCTATACTGTCGTTACCTTTCTCTCCCGATGGGGTGAACTCCTCACCCATCCCCAATATTGGCTCGGTATTCCCCAATTCCTACTCCAAACACCGATTTTTTTGAAATACAACTTTTACCTGGGATTAAGAGCCATCCTGTTTCCTGTTTATAGCCAAGGATTGCAACCGGGCTATTTACTTTTAATTCCGGTAGTCCTAGAGTTAATCAAACCAGGCATTATATTAACCAGTGTAGAGCGAGTTGCTGTTGGGGTTGTTGCTTGGGTACGACAACCTTTAACATTCAATGCCACCGAAATTTCCCCCCGTTCAATTGCTTTACTATCGGGGGGACTGTTAATTTTGATAGCCGTTATTGTTTGGCGGGTGCAAACGGGTGTACTGACTCAATCAACAATTATCATCGCAGTCCAACTTTTAGCACAACTCATAATCCTACCTGCTTTGCTGTTGCGTTCCTCCGGTTTTCGCTGGCTAGAAAATCAATGTTTGAGCAAAAATCAACCTTGATATTGGACTTAACATAGTTCCAGTTGGAGATTATGCTGCTCAAAAGGGACAGGGATTGGTGGAATTCGTGCTAAAATACCTTTCTTCAGGGGTTCAGGACGTTCTGACCAAGGTAGGGAACCTTGGGGATGGGCGTAATATTTACCTGCACAATCGAATACACTGCTAACTTCTGTGGTAGTTAAATCCGGTGAAATATCGCCAAAAAGATATGTAGTTTTACCAGGTGCAGCGAAGGAAATAACACAAGACCGACTGCAAGCACTCATGCATTCAACTGGTTGAATAATGAATTCTTGGTTTAATTCCCAGTTGGGATAATCTTCCTGCAAACGTTCAAGTAGCTTTTCGCCACCACTTTCACCGACACGCTTACTTCCTTCCCACTTACTTGCACAAGTGGTACAGACAAATATTGTATGTCCGCTCATCCATACCTCGTAGATTTTAGCGTTAATTGAGTTGACTATCGGCGGGCATTCTGACTTACGCAATTTTAGATTGGGGATTTATCATCGAAATTTAAAATTGGCTTACAGCTGCGGGACAGCGCCAGATTTACACTGACTTTCCCCGTTACCTCTAGTGACTGATACCCACTAGAACCGAGTATTTAAGAATGTAGCACAATTTTGCGATAGTGAATAACCATAATTGACAATTAGCCTAGCTCTTGACCAATAACTAATGATTAATGAAAAAAAATGGCTATCGGTAGTAGGGATTGGAGAGGATGGACTGTCGGGACTGGGTGCGATCGCACGCTCGGTGATCCATAGCGCTAGAGTTATTGTGGGTGGAAGTCGTCATCTAGCGATGCTAGCACCAGACGACGGACGGGAGAAAATCATCTGGTCTTCCCCCATATCAACATCCATAGAAGAAATCCTTCAGCGTCGGGGTGAGTCGGTTTGCGTCCTTGCGAGTGGAGACCCCATGTGCTTCGGTATCGGTGTCACGCTGAAGCGGAAAGTACCTCTGAGCGAGATGACGATTATCCCTGCACCTTCATCTTTTAGCCTAGCTTGTGCCAGACTGGGATGGTCAAGAGCGGAAGTAGAAACCCTGAGCTTATGCAGTCGTCCCCCCGGACTCATCCAAACATTTATCTATCCCGGTGCGCGAATTTTAATTTTAAGTGAGGGAAAAGACACCCCAAAAATTGTCGCCGAAATCTTGACAAAACGCGGATATCGTGATAGCATAATCACCATCTTAGAGAGGATGGGCGGTTCTCAAGAAAGAATAGTAGAAGCTACAGCCGCCACGTGGACAACAACAGAACTAGCGGATTTAAATACCATAGCAGTAGAGTGCATTGCAGATAAGGGAGTTTTGCCCTTACCGCGCACACCCGGACTACCAGATGAAGCCTATCACCATGATGGACAGCTTACCAAGCGTGAGGTACGCGCCATCACCTTGGCGGCTTTAGCACCCACCCCTGGACAGTTATTATGGGATGTCGGTGCTGGGTGTGGTTCGATTGCTATTGAGTGGATGCGTAGCCATCCCCGGTGTCGGGCTGTGGCTATCGAACAAAATTCCACACGAGTGCAATACATTGCTGACAATGCCCAGGCTTTAGGAACACCGGGATTAGAAATTATTCACGGTCAAGTGACCGGAGCATTGCAAGACTTACCCCAACCTGATGCGATTTTTATCGGTGGTGGTGCGACAGCCGCTGGGTTATTTGAGCGATGTTGGGAAGCCTTGCGTCCTGGTGGACGGCTGGTTGCGAATGCAGTCACGGTGGAAAGTGAGTACAAGTTGTTGCAATGGCATCAGCAAGTGGGTGGGGAATTAATCCGGGTTGCAGTCCAAAGGGTTGAACCTATGGGAGGGTTTTTGGGGTGGAAGCCGATGGTGCCAGTAACGCAGTGGGTGGTGGTGAAGTAGCAGCGTTGCTGGGTGGATGTTCATAATTGTGGGAGGACTGTCGGAGCGCTTTCGTCGTCTAGACTTTTGGCGCTCCGACACGAAAAATTAAGTAATTAACCGCCGATGAACGCGGATAAACGCCGATAAAATGCAATCTCATGCAAGAGGTCTAGTCAATACTCAGTTAGCAGGAAGTCCTATGGTAACAACAGCAATAGTCGGAGAAACCAGAACTTTACTGGAAAACATTAGCTGGCAGACATTTAAAGTCATGCTGGCTGAAATGGGTTCAAACCGTAACACCCGAATTGCTTATGAAAACGGAATTGTAGAAATTATGACTCCACTGTTACCCCATGAAGGCTCTAACCGCTCTATAGAAGGTTTTATAGTGATTTTGTGTGAAGAGCTAGGTATAGAATTTAGACGTGCTGGCTCACTGACTTTAACGCGGGATGACTTGGAACGTGGTAGTGAGCCTGATAGCAGTTACTACATCCAGAATGAAAGTTTAGTTAGGGATAAAGAAAATATCGACTTGACAGTTGATCCACCACCAGATTTAGTGTTAGAGGTGGAATACTCGCGTCCTGCTATTGATAAATTACGCCTTTATGCAGCAATGGGAGTTCCTGAGTTTTGGCGTTACAGGGGAGGGGTACTGCGAATTTACACTCTTAGCAATGGCGAGTATGTGGAAGCTGAAACCAGTCCTACTTTTGGTCTTGTAGCGGTAAAGGAAATTCCTCGGTTTATTCAACAAGCCAGAATCGATGGGGAGTTAGCGACAAACTGCGCTTTTCGTGCTTGGGTCAAACAGGAAATTTGAACAATAGACCTATGAGTATAAATATTTTTTTGTCTCACGCAAAGACGCAAAGACGCAAAGACGCAAAGACGCAAAGAAATAGGACTTACGCTCATCACTCCCCGAAGTCCGAAGCGACCGGATCATAGTGTAGGGTTAGTAACTGTAACTTAATTTCTGGACATATCTACCAAAAGCTACTCAATTTTGGGTAGGTTTTGCTTTTAGTTCGGTTTTATTACGGTTAATACGACTTTTATATGGGTAAAATATAGGTATA
>JAYKJH010000140.1:0-19405 GCA_035285345.1 Nostocaceae cyanobacterium
ACCTGTTCATCTTGATTATTGAAAAAAGTATCTAGTTGATTTACTCTAATAGCTTCACGCGGGTCAATGCGAAAAGCTGCCATAAATGAATCTGTATCTCTACCTTTCTCAAAGGTTAATAGACAGACTTTGAAGCGATGGTCTACACCTTCAAAAATAAATCTTTCGTTGGAGAGTCCAAATAACTCAGTAATGTTAGTTTGAGAAAACAACATTTCTCGCAACTGCTTTGTTCCCAAATCTGTATAAATCCCAGAAGGAACAATAATCCCGCACTCTCCATTAGGACGCAGGAGATTAAAACACTGTTCTAGAAACAGCTTATAAAGATTAATATCCGTCCCTGCTTTCTTACCATTAACAATAGAAATTTGATTTTTATACTGTTCAGATGAACGATAATAAGCGCTAACGTAGGGATATTGACTTTGATATTCTAACCAAGCGTTAGCAATTTCCGGATTCTGTAAAAGCTTTTTCTGTTCCTTCTCAAAGTCCTTAATATCCATCTTACTTTTTATCACTAGCTCATTATGCTGGACAAAAAACTCTCTAGCATAAGGCTTAAAAATTTCCCACGGGGGATTAGTAATAATCGCATCAAAACCACCCCGCTGCTGCAAAATATCATCAAACTCATAACCCCAGTGAAAGGGCTGTAAAGCTTTAATATCAGTCAAGGTAAGCTCACGCTTTTTCGCTTTTCCAGTCAATTGTGCTTGCTCGTACTTAATTTTTAAAGCCTTAAACTCTCCCAGCAATATTTCATCTAAAGTTAAGAGCGATTCTGCTTTTTGGGTGGTGATTTTATCTCGTAAAGTTTGCAAATCTTCGCTGTAGGTAGTTGCATTGCGATAAGTGGCAATTAAGCGATTCTTTTCGTCTAACAATTGGCTGTAAGTCTTGCTAAATAAATCCAATTGTCCGCGACGGGAATCATAGTCTGCATCGTTAACTTGCATCAAACCAATCAGCGAATTCCCCGCCATAATATTAAAGTCAATATTCGGCAATGGTTCTAATTCACTGACATCATGAGCGCAAGAAACTAAGGACAAAAATAAGCGTAATTTAGCAATTTCTGTCGCTTCCTCCATGATGTCTACACCATAGAGGTTTTTGGTAATAATCTCTTTGGTAATAAAGTAATTGAGAGAACGATGAGTTTCTCTAGCTTTTCGCAACCAAGCGGTAAGATTGTGGTCTACCATAAATTCAATTTTGGCAATTACCGCTGAGTAGATATAAATTAGAGTTTTCATCGCTGCTACTAGGAAAGCACCAGAACCACAGGCTGGGTCGAGAAGCGAAAGATTGGGTAAAATATCGTTAATTAAATGACGGCAAAGATTTGCATCCAGTTTGGTTAAAAGTTCAGTAATGCTTTCAAATTTCTTGTCTTGTGGGGTGGGTATCTTGCCCGCCCCATTTATATCATTTGCAGGCATATTGCCCGCCCCATTTATATCATTTGCAGGCATATTGCCCGCTCCATTTATATCATTTGCAGGCAAGATGCCTGCCCCATTTATATCATTTGCAGGCAAGATGCCTGCCCTACAAGAGATTTCATTTACTCTATCAAGGATAAGTTTATTGATAGTTCTGTCGCAGAGATATTCCGTTATTTCTGGACGGGTATAATAAGCCCCAAATGCCTTTTGGTTAATATATTTTTCAAAAATATAACCCAATACGGCTGGATTTATTTCGTTATCTTTCCCGCCAATAGAGTCATCTAAATTCCAAGAATAACCCTCAAACAACTTAAATATCTTCTCAAATGCTCCATCGGGAATTGTAATATGGGGGTATTGCTGCTCAATAGGGTGCTTGAGAAATAAACCACCATTGAGATATTTAATTTTACCAATTAGCGTCTTAGCCTCCGGAGAACGTTGATTTTCTGGTTTAGCAAAACCTTCAAAAAACAAAGCTTGCAAAAATTCGCGATAAAATCTATCTTCTCCCCGTTCTCGACTTTGTTGTAGCTTTTTCTGGAGATACCAAGGTTCGTTGTTATCTAAAAATCCCTTGCGTTGCAGGAAATAAACAAACATTAAGCGGTTGAGAATTACCGAAGTGTACCAACGGCGATCGCTCTCACTGTGAATTCCTTGAATAACACTTAAAAATTCCGAGTGCTGTTTAGCAAAGTCATCAAAGAAACGCTTTGTGACTCGTTCAACATCAAACCCTCTTTGCAAGCGTTCAGCAATATCAATAACAGATAAATTTCCCGCTTCTAATTCTTCTATAGGAATCTTCAAAGCGCTAATTTTACCTAATAGTAAATCTCCCTGTTGATGTTTAAAATACACCTGTTCGCGGGGATAAGTTTTTGTTCCTTCTCTCTTTACCCAGTACCAAATAGATTGAAAGCGGTCTTTATCGGTAAAGATAATCAGATTTTCCAGCGCGATTAACTGAGCAATTTCTGTATAGATTTCCTTGCGGATATTAGCATTAGGAATTTCTCCCGTAATTTCTACTATAACCGCTCCTAATAACTCGGCTACAATTTGGCGATGATAAGTTAAACCATTAATTGTCATTGGTACAGCTTTGTCTCTCGCTGGTGGGTTCTCCCACCCTAATTGATAGACAAACAAATCATTAAACTTAAATTCTTGTAGAAGTTGACGGCTTTGTTGAAAGTCAATGGTCATAATCAGTTAGATGTAAGATTTGCTCTCTTTTGGTTATAACTTATTCTGCGGTAGGTAGAAATAGGTTTGTAGACATCAATTTTTATTACTCGTAGGATGGGTTAGCGAAGCGTAACCCATCACCGAGACTCATGTTGGGTTTCCTGATGTCAACCCAACCTACTAAATCATCTTTACACTTCTCCATAATTATTTGACTTTCAACCAATTAAATATATCTGCTGATGAAACTTGCCAATCTGCTAACACATCCAGCACAGGTATAATCTCGCTATCATATTTCACCTCTGGTAATTGATTGGGTTTAAATACCATCACCGATTTATCATTGGGGTCAATAAACCAGCCTAACTTTGTCCCATGATTAATACAGAAAATAATTTTATTAATCACCCGATTAGGAAACTGGTCAGGAGAAAGAATTTCAATCGTCCAATCTGGGTAACTTTCAAACCTGTTAGCAATTTCCCCATCTTCATCCGTGGGAATACGCGACCATTCAAATACAGCAATATCTGGAACGTGAGAACGTCCACCAAATGTACAACGTAACTCTGGTAGCGCATAAACTAACTTATGTGGTTTACCAATCTGATTAATGGCAGATGCCAATTCAATTTGTATTGTGCTATGTTTTACCTGGGGCATAGGTTTTTGGTAGATTTTACCGTCAATATATTCACTTGCAGGTTTCGTTTCTGGTAATTTCAGAAACTCTTCTAAAGACAGCTTTGATTGATGTTCAATAGATAGCGCCATAACTAATTACTCCTGAAACAAACCCAAAGAACAAATAATTTGTGGTTCGCGTTTCTCTGCTTCTTCACTCACAATACACAACCGCTCATCCGTTCGTAAAGCAACGACTAACTCGGCTAACTGTTGGTTACTAATCCCGCTTCTGATTTGACGATTTAAAGTATCAACTGCTGATTGTCGTAACGGGTAACGATAAATTTCATCAATTGCTTTTAGCAGTTCTTCTGTGACAAATACTGTTCCCTTCATCTCTTGAGCATAACTCTTAAGTCGTTCATAGGTACGGAACCTTGCACCTGATTTTTTTCCCAACTGTCCGCCACTATTTTCTTCTTCCTCTGCAATTAATTCTGCACCCTTTTTAACTAATTCATGGTGCTGTTTATCCTTTGGTATAGCAGGTGTAAATTCATCACAAGCCGCCGCTTTTAAAACTCCCAATTGGGACTGAGTAACACTATTTCCTTCCCGGTCAACGTAAACTAAAGAATCATTACCCTCAGTAGTTTTCATATAAAGTAAAACTCCCTCTGGTTGTGCTGGTGCAGGAGTATGAGCGCGAGTCGAATAAACTACATTCGGCATTTCTTCAATCATCTTTTTCAATGCTGGATTACCATCTGTGGCTTTTTTCCAGATTTGAAATGCTTCCGAAGTTAGGTCTACTTCCCCATCCTCAGCATCATCCAAAATTCCGCTTTTTTCGTTGTAAAGATTGAGAATTACACCCTGGGAATCATCCTCAAAAAATGTTTCATCAGTTCCCACAACTTCGGCATTTTCTTGCAGTCGCTGACGCAAGCGATCGCGCAATTTTATAATCCGTTCTACACCCTCATCTGGGAGAAAAGAATAACAGAGAATTTTTTCAGCTTTTTGTCCAATTCTATCTACCCTTCCCGCTCGTTGAATTAGTCTAATAATTGCCCAAGGTAGGTCATAATTAACAATAATTGCACAGTCTTGTAAGTTATGCCCTTCACTTAAAACATCCGTGGCAATTAAAACCCGCAATTCTTTATCTGGTGATATTTTCTCCCCTTTACCATTACTTACAGGGCTAAATCTTCCTGTTAATTCTGTCGGGTCTTTTGATTGACCCGTGACTCCCTCTAAATTCCTAATATTTCTCGCCTTTAAGTTATCCACAAGGTAATAGACCGTATCAGCAAACTGAGTGAAAATCAGTACCTTATCTTGGGGGTGAGTTTCTGTCAGCAATTCAACCAAAGCCGCTAATTTTTCATCTTGATTTGTATCCCACACGCCATAACTTTGCAGCACATTAATTAATCCCCGCGCATCTGCTAATAAATCCCGTTTTAAAGTTTTAATATCAAATAACGTCGGACGCAGCCATTTAAAACGTCGTTTATAGCGAGTCTGATACTCTTGATAAATTGCTTCTGCATTCTTACGAAAAATCTTTTCTACCGACTTCACCCCACCTTTGATTTCTCCCATATCTACTTCTAGAGACTCATCGGAGGTATCGTTATCATCTTCGATTTCCGTCTCAAAAAATGCCGCTGCTACAGAATCAGAATCCTCATCATTATTGCGAGTATCTAATAAATCAGCATCCTGAGTACCGATGGGAATATCTAGTCCATTTTCAATGGCATATACAAAGATAAAATTCCGCAAAATATGTCTTTCAATTGATTGAATAAACGCAATACCACTACTTTCTAAACGCTTGAATAAATTAGTCCGAGAAAATCCCATTAACCGTCTTCCACCGCGAAATAAAGCATTAAGCTGGCGTTGTTCGGCTTCCGTAGGTACTTGTTTGTGTTTCTCAGCAATGTAATTACCTAAACCATATCGCGGCAGTTTTAACTGATTAATTACTTCTACTACCGCTTCAGAATAAAGCTGTGAATATGAGTTATTAAAGGAACTATCTAGAGAGAATTTGATAGTTTTTGGTAGTCTATCAGGAAAATAAGACCGGCTACCATCGGGAAATTCTAAATATTTTCTACTTGTAAGTTCATCAGATTTAGCATAGTTTTCTTTAATAAAAGAGCGCGTCCGTCGCACCATATAGCGCTTCATTAATTCCCGCCAATCATCCGGATGTTCGCTCTTTTCAAAGGCTGCTAAGGAGCGTACAGAACATTGATGTCTTCTACTAAATTCTAATTCTCCCTGGCTTCCTTTACCTAATTCATTCAGCAATGCTTCGGGTCGAAATCCCAAATTTTCGTCTTCAGGGACAAATAATCGCAATTGGGAAGACAGGTCAAGATAGGTTTTATTATAAGGAGTAGCAGATAATAAGATACATTTACTTTCATTGGCGGTAATATATTCCGCGATCGCTCTATATCTCTTACCTTCCCGATTCCGCAAGTTGTGACTTTCATCTATCAACACCACACGATAACGCCGCAATTCTGGTAACTCTTGCTGTACCCTACTAATAGGTAATACTTTGGCGTACAACCGATAATTATCTACATATTCCTGCCACATTTTCACGAGGTTTTTTGGGCAGATAATTAACGTTTCTAATAAACAATCTTCCTGTAAAATTTTGGCTAATGCAGTACCAACTAAAGTTTTTCCTAACCCCACTACATCCCCAACAATCACCCCACCGCGTCTAGTCACGTGACGCGCTGCTAATTGAACTGCTGCTTTTTGAAACTCAAATAAATTATGAAATTCGCGGGGAATTCTAAACTCAGATAAACCTGCGATCGCTTCATGGGATAAGTGGTAAGCAATCTTTAAATAAATATGGTAAGGCGGGATTAATTCTGACCTCGCCCAACTTTCATCTATTAGTTCCGCCAGATATGCAGAAATATCTACACAACCGTAGCTTTTCCAGCGGTCATCAAACCATTTTTGCAGTTTATTACAGGCATCATAGTCTAAAATATCAACGTTCAATTCTCCTTGTTTTGCTAGTCCGGGTAAAGTCAAATTACTACTACCCAAAAATCCCACTATTGGAATATTAGGGTCATGGCGATGAACAAGATATAACTTCGCGTGCAGAGGATGAGCTAAAAACAATTTGATAATCAATTTTTTCGCTTTCAACTGCTTGCTTAACCGCCGCAAACCCGATTCATCCTCATTAGTCGGGGCACCAATAGTTAGCTGCTGACGAAATTCCGCCGCCATGCGTTTTTTAAGACGCAAAATGATACTATTATCAATCTGCCAGTTTCCACTAATAAACGAAAAAGCAGCATTCACTTCATCACGAGGTAAGCTTTGCATCCCCACAAGTAGACGACAACAAGCACCTTCTTCACCTATATATTTTTCTATCAAGTCATCAATTTTTCGCCAGCCTCTAAGATTAAAATAGCCAACACAAAAATCAGCCCTGTAGGAAACTTGTAGCGTTTCTCGCAGCGTCGGTAGCAGGGACAGTTCTATATTGTCAAAAATGCGCGGCATTATTTACTAACCCCAGAAATAACTTAATTTAAACGCAAAGCACTTGCAGCTTAATTATCCGTTACATCTGCTACCCATCCGTAGCCGCATCCGTAGCCAGAAATTCAAATTTAACCTGATGACATAGCAATCAGGCTGAATTTAATTAATAGAACCTCAGCCATCACCCAATTATGAACAAGATTATTAAAACAAACCCAAAATATATTTCCTCATTGATAGTAGGTGCGATCGCACTCAGTCTTAGTGGGTGTGGTTCCACTGCTAAGCTGACGGTGAGTGAAAGTCAGATACCAACCAACCTCACTAAAAGCGTACTATCCACGAGCATTCCCGCTGACGAACCAACAGAGAAAGACTCTACTCCAGAAAAGCCTACAGTCCAAACCAAGCCACCTGCTGCCAAAAATACCCCTAAAACTACCACCGTCACCGTATACACAAGTGATAGCCAATGTCAAGACCTAATTCCACAAAAATTGACAGTACCAGCAGAAGAATCTATGGTAGCGGCGGTGGGGAAAATCCTAGAGCAGCGCGACACTGCAGATTTTAGCTTGTCTGGATATCGCGTCAGTGTCAACAATGGTGTGGCGGTAGTGGATTTCCGAGTTACTCCCAATCAACAGCGACAAATCGCTTCTCTCACCAATTGCGAGCAGTTTGCCCTGATTGGTAGCATCCGCAAAACTTTAACCAGCAATCCCCAATGGAAGGTCAAAGAAGTGCGGTTTACCCAGCAAGGGGAAGAAATTGTTTTTTAACGTCAGATGCAAGGTTTGTAGTACCTAAGAGGTAGGTTGGGTTGAGGTACCTTACCCAACTCCCTGATGGCTTACGCGATCGCTAACCCATCCTACCCTATTACCTAAGTGATTTAAATTTTAGACACTGCCGGACAATTTTTAATATACCAGCGCCAAGGTAAATCTGTACCTTGGGTTAAGCCGATGCGCGTGGTTTGGACAAAACTTATCGCACCCGCCGCTAGTTGCTGCACAAATGCTGGTGTGCGCCCCTCCAGCCATAGGGGCTGATTTGGTTGTAGAATTACACCATTGAGACTGCGGTCAATTTGCATTACACGGCATAATTTACCTGGACCTGCTGCCGTCTTGGCGGGTAAGGATTCCAACTGCAAAGCCCGAATTAAAACTCCACTGGGGACACCCTCTCCATCGGTGACGACATTAAAGCAATGATACATTCCATAAATTAGATACACATAGCCCCGACCAGCAGTACCAAACATCACGTCATTGCGCTCAGTGCGCTTTTTGTAACCATGACAAGCGGGGTCGCCGGGAGCGTAGGCTTCAGTTTCCACAATCAATCCCCGAATAATCTCTCCTGCTGACAACCGTCGGACGAGGTAACATCCTAACAGTTCCGGTGCGATGACAGTGGATGGACGAGCTAAGGCGGAAGGCTCTACAATTTGATTGGTGATGGTCACATTCACTGCTAAGCTAACTTAATCAAAGTTTAACAACAATTCTCTTGTGTTTTCCCCTACAAGCGGATTCACTCTATTAAAATCAAAACAGCTTGAAAGAGAGTCACACAACATGGATGTAAAGCTGATTTTAGTCGGATTAACCGTTCTTTTCACCGTTTCTTGCCTTTTCTTTGGCACTAAAAATGGCTTTTATGATTCTGATAACTATCATGGTAACGGCTCTGCACATTAATAAACCCCGCTCTTAAGGGCGGGGTCTTTAAACACAATCAATACCAGGCGAGAGGCAATCGGTTTTGGATGCGTGGATGTGAGATTTTGGATTCAGGATTTGCTGGTCAATGACCGCATTCTCTGGTTTTCAGGAACTATCCTCAATCCAAAATCGTTGCTCTAAAATCTGAAATTAGGGCGTCCCTCTGCCCCTAGTTTGAGGGGAGGGGAGCATGAGTGATAGATATTTAGCATCTTCTCTAGTTAATGGGGAAGATGCTGCTAGTGAATTAGAATGTTTACCGTATAGCGTTCATCATGAGAATGAGGGTGTGTGCTTGTTGGTGCGGATGGGACGCCATCGCATCCTCTTAGATTGTGGGTTGGCGGATATTTCCCCGCTCAGGTCAAAGTTAAAAAAAAGCGCCCGCACGGGTAGTTCCCCCCAACCTGCAGATTTAGTGCTGGTCAGCCATGCTCACCCAGACCATGCTATGGGTTTGTTGGCGCTGCATAAAACCTTTCCCTTGCTACCCATCTACGCTAGTGAGGTGACAAGCAAGTTATTGCCGCTGAATTGGCGCCACGCAAAACCACAGGAAACCAGCCAATTGTGTCATTCTCTGCTCTTGAGAACGCCAACACAATTACAAGACGACCTGACGGTAGAATTATTTCCGGCGGGACATCTACCAGGAGCGGTAGCAATTCTCCTGAGCTATACCACGCCGCAACGCTCTTATAAACTCCTGTATACTGGGGACTTTTTCCTATCTAACTCCCGCTTGGTGGAGGGTTTGCGGCTGGAGGAATTGCGGGGATTAGAGCCAGATGTGCTAATTATTGAAGGTAGTTATGGCACAACTCGCCATCCTCACCGCCGTAACCAAGAAAATCAGCTAGCCGAACGGATTAATCGAGCGATCGCCGACCGTTGCTCAGTACTAATGCCAACACCGGCTTTAGGATTAGGGCAAGAACTACTGATGTTACTCCGCAGCCACCATAACTTTACAGGTCGCGACATGGATATCTGGGTGGATGGTGCTGTGGCTACTGGCTGCGATACCTATTTAGAGTTGTTGCCTTATTTACCAGCATCGGTACAGAATTTTGCCCGTCACCAACCTCTGTTTTGGGACGAACGGGTGCGTCCGCGTATGCGTCGTTTGCATCCAGAAGCACGTCCCCATGTTGGTAAATCCCCTTGTATCATCCTCACCGATGAAGCAGTGGATTTGAGTGCATACTGCCAACCAGATACTGGCCCTTGGGTTATCCTCTTGCCAGAAAAACCAGGACGCCTAGTTCAGCCCCAAATTAAAGACACCCTACCTTGTCCTTATTCAGTAGAAACCTATATCCTCGCGCAGCACAGCGATGGACCTGGAATCACCCAGTTAATTCATAACTTGCGCCCCCAGCACGTGGTTTTTGTCCACGGTACACCCACGTACTTGGCTGACTTAACTAGCTTGGAGGAACTGCAAAACCGCTATCACTTGCACTCACCAGCGGCTGGTACTTTCGTAGAACTACCGATTGGTGACACATTTTTGCAGCCTGCACCCCCCCCAGAAACAAATTATGAAGGGGAAATCAATGAATCAGAGTCAGTAATTACAATTAGCCTTCCCGATAACATTTCCGACGATCCGCGTTGGAAACAGTTCGCCGATACGGGTTTAATTGAAGCTAGGTGGCAGGGAGAGGAACTAGTTTTGCGGGGTTTATCCCCACGGGAACTACTCAACCAAAATAACGAACGCTTTATCTGGTCGGATGTAGATTGCTGTGGCACTTGCCGTCACCAACGCGGACAGCGCTGCTGGAACCCAGCTTCTCCCCTGTATAACTTCAAAGTGACTCTGGAGGGTTACTGTCCCGCCTTTGAAAAGATGAACAATAGTCAGTAGTCATTAGTCAGTAGTCATTAAATAGCGCTAATAACTAATGACTAATGACTAATAACTACTTAATCTGGATTTGAGTCAGTGTATCGATTGCGGATACGCTCTGCTTCCGGACAGTCTTCAGAAATCAGAGGTTCAACATTACCGCGCGGCACAGAAGCAAGCTTCTGGGTTACAGCACCAATGCTTTCTAGACGTACCATTTCCTCCCATGAGGAAACTTCGTCTTCTTCCTCTGTTTCATAGCGTAGGGTGACTAAATCTCCCTCTATGTCTAAGATGCGGGCGCGTTCGATCCAGCGTTGCTGGTCCCGCAAGAATACACATACCTCCCGCCCATCACAACACAGTTGATAAATCTTGCGGTGTAGCATGTAATGCTTCTGCCTTTTTAAACGTAGGTTAAATCTTGGAAAAATCGGGATTGTCCCAAATCATTAGCACTACTTGTGGGAGTTTCCTCCACTATGATTAAGTGCTTGAGGGACAAACTAACGACTTGCTGTTTTTTTTCAGTTGAATACAACTATCAAGCAAGAGGCTAGCTACTGTAAGATGTTGATTTTAATGCGATCGCTTTCGGGTCATTCAGAGAACTTTAGGTAATATACATCATAGGGACTGGAAGTCGCCTTGACCAAGCTATTTATTTCTGGTGACTCCTCACCATCCATACGTATTCTAAGATACTCTAAAACAAATGGTGAATCTAGTTTTTTGACTTGCCTATTTGTGGTCATTGGCATTACTGTGGAGTCTTGTGACTCAATTTTAACTTTAACCTTTAACCCAGTTTACTTGATCTTAGCTTATTATCTGGCTGTAGATCACTGCTTTAGACAATAAATAGTAAGAGATTTAATTTAGTCTGTGCGATCGCCCAAGCTTAGTTGCCCTTTCCCCTAGGGAAGTGCTTCTTTTTAGACTAACAGCAAGAACTCTGGGTGGTGGGTAGTTTCATGACTATATTGGCTCCTGCTTCCCGCTCAATTTTACCTGTATTTACCGCCTCATATAAAGCCGCCACGGCATCTAAATCTTGCTGCTTATAGCATTTGGTCGCTAGCACTTGGTACAGCAAGCCTTCAGAGGCAACACTGAGACACCCGGTTTGAAAAGCTGATTCTACAAGTGAGCGAATCATATTGATAACAGGATTAATACTGAATTTCTAGTTTAAAGTTTGCTATATTTCTGCAACTTAGTAATTGATGCAAATACCTGAAAATTTGTGATTTGTATCACATTTATTCGTGATTTATGTTACAGAAAAGTTCTGCTTGTTACACATTGTCACAGAAAAAACCCCATAAAAAACTGTGAGAGAAACTCCCACAGAGACTTTTGGGTATATAAAATGACTGAAACTCCTTTTGATTAAAAAAGTATAAAAATAGTCAAAAAAAGTGTAAAGAAACTGCAAATCTTGTTCTGCCAAAATTCAGTAATTGCACGTAATTAATGGTGAAATTGGCGAAAATCTTCATCCTGGTGGCTTAATTGCACCCAATCCAAATGTAAAGACTGGAACTTTTGCACCAAACGATGACATGCGGGACGCTCAGTCGCATAATGTCCGGCGTCAATTAAAATCAAATTGCGATCGCGGCTTTCTTGAAAGGCATGAAACTTACAATCAGAAGTTAAATAAGCTTGTGCCCCAGTTTTGACGACCTGAGAAATAAAACTGGCTCCCGAACCCCCCAAAACCGCCAACCGCTCAATTTTTTGCTCTTTATCAGCGGTCGGGGAAAACAGGAGATTCGGGGGGGACAATCGGGTTTGAATAGTTGCCAGTAACTCCTGTAAAGTCAAAGACGGACAGAGGTAGCCCACACGTCCATATCCCAGTCCGGGTTGGGTGAGTATTATAGGTGTTACCTGGGATAGTTGTAAAATCTGAGCTAAGACATCAGCAGTACCATCCGCTACTTGGTCAAAGTTGGTATGTGCGGAGTAAATCCCAATTTGATGAATAAAAGATAGGCGTACCATATCCGCGATCGCCTCCCCCCGACAAAAAGACTTAGGGGGACTAAAAATTAGGGGATGGTGGGCAAAAATTAAATTCACGGGGATACCCGCATCCCTGAGAGCAAGAGCTTCCTGCATTACCGCCAAAGTCGGGGTCAAACACACCAACACCCGTGCATCTTGCTGTAATACCCCAGGTTCAACCTGCCAACCACAATTATCCCAGCTTTCTTGCCAAGCGGGATTAGCCCAATCTTCAACCCAGGTAATTAAATCAGCAATTTTCATAAAACCTATTGTATAGCTAAGGACCAATGACCAATGACCAATGACTCATGACAGCCATAGAGTCAAACCCAGGAGCGTTGCTAACAGGACGGGAATAGTTAGTATCAGGTGGATTTGCAAATACTCCAGCCAGTTAATACTTACTCCTTTACGGGTGATAATTTCTAGCCACAGCAAAGTACATAAGCTGCCAAAGGGAGTGATTTTTGCGCCCACAGCGCAGCCAATGACATTAGCATATATCATCATTTCCCGCGTGACTGAGTTGATATGAGTAGCATTTTTAATTGCTAAAGAGTCAATCAGAACAGTCGGAAGATTGTTCATGACTCCTGAGAGCAAAGCCGCACTAACCCCAGTGGCTATAGTCGCAAAGGTAGTACCCTGCTGGGATAGTTTTTCCAAGCCTTGACTGAGGAGGCTGGTGAGTCCAGCATGGTGCATCCCTAGGACGACTAAATACATCCCCATGCTAAACAGAATCACTTGCCAAGGTGCTTGTTGCAATACTAGTTCCAACTTAATTACTCTAGCGCTAGAGGGTTGAAACCAACGCCCAGCCAAAGCCAGCAAAATCAGCGCACCACAGCTAGCAACCAGGGAAACTGGAATCCCCAGAGGTTCAGCAGCAAAATAGCCGATTAGTAGCAACAGCAAGATAAAAAAACCAGCACGAAAGACAATCGGGTCGCGGATCAACTGCTGGGGTGGGGTACGAGTCGGAAGGCTGTAGCGTGGGGGGATGTAGGGATAAAAGTAATACCACAGAACAATAAAACTTGCGGTAATAGCTACTAAATTAACTGGAACCATCACTTGGGCGTACTTAGCAAAAGAAATATCAAAATAATCGGCAGTGATGATGTTAGTTAAATTACTAATTGTCAAAGGTAGACTTGTGGCGTCAGAGATAAAACCCACAGCTACCACAAATGCTAGAATACCTGACGAGCTAAATTCCAAATCAAGGAACATCTCCAAGACGACAGGTGTGATAATCAAGGCTGTACCATCGTTGGTCAGCAAAGCAGTAACAACTGCTGCTAATAAAATTACTAGCCGAAATAGTGACCGACCTTGACCCCAACCCCAGCGGGTAATATGGAACGCTAACCAGCGGAAAACACCGGCTTCATCGAGAATCAGGGAGATAATAATCAGCGCGACTAAGGTAATGGTGGCATTACCGACTATCGACCAGACAAAGGGAATATCTTTATGTGTAACTACACCTGTAATTAAAGCTACTATTGCTCCCAAGGTAGCAGTAACACCAAAGTAGCGTGGTTTCCAGAAAACCAGGCTGATAGTCACAAAAAAAATTAGGTAGGCATTTAAGGCTTTAGTGCCGGATAACACTGTAAAAACTGACATTGGTGGGCGGTTAATAACCTTTTAGATATTCAACTTAACTCAACCACACCCTGAGTGTAAAATTGATTTCCTACGGCTTCCGGAAAGTAGTTACAATTACAGAAAAAATAAATTTCCGCAATCAATATCGGTGTATTATCTGATATTTTAGGCTATTATACCTATGAGCAAAAGTCATAAAAAGGAATAATTAACCGCAGCCTATAGCAGATAAACGCCGATGGAAATTGATTTTTGCTCATAGGTCTATTGTAAGTATGTAAAAATTTTTTTCCTCACACCTTGCATCACCATAATTAGTGATAATTTTGTAGGTTGGGAAGTTCCCAACTTCGGGTTAATCCCTGATTTTTAGATGTGTTGTAACTACCAAAATACGGTTTTTGAGAGTGGTGAAAGATATCTATCACCATACAAATAACTGTTGTTCAGTTATTGAAAAAAGCGATTTTTGCAGGTTTTATTGACAATTTTGAAGTGCTGATTAATCTCCAGAGATATGTACAACTAATTCCCGATAATGACTTCTTTGGCGATGTTCCCAGATGTAAATTCCCTGCCAAGTTCCTAATACTAAATGACCGCGATTGATGGGAATATGTTCCGATGTGTGAGTTAGAACAGTACGGATATGAGCAGGCATATCATCGGGTCCTTCAGTATCATGGATGTATCGTGCCGCCTCTGGTACGAGTTTTGCCATGAAATTTGCTAAATCCACAAGTACATCTGGGTCAGCATTTTCTTGAATAATTAAACTCGCTGATGTATGGCGTAAAAATAGAGTACAAAGTCCCGTTTCTATTCTTGATTCTGCAACTGTTTCTTCAATTTTTTGGGTGATATTGAGGAGAGATTTCCCCGTAGTATTGATTCTCAGGAGTTTTTGATAATGCATATTTAGTTATTACTCATTAGTTACAGTAGTGGCTTGAGGTGGATGTTTATCTAAGACCATTTGTTTGGCTGGCAGCTATTATCAACACAATAAGTGGATGTATAGGTACTCCCACGTTTACCAAACCAAGTGTAACGGTTATCGCGCACTTGTTCGTAAACCCTATCTCCAATTGATTTCACTCCTGGTATTGCCCGATAAGCATCGACAAATATACTTCCTAATGGTAATAACTTACCAATTTCTTCCGCCGCTGCACTACCTTGCCAACGACGTTCAGGTTTATTAGCATCAATCAAAATCATTCCAAATTCGCAATCTTTCGGTAAAATACCCCATTGCAAAAGTTTCTGTTCTTCTTGCATTGGTGTGTAGCGAAATAATTGTCCCCTGTCTAAGGTTTCTAATAATTGAACAAGGGTAACACAGAGATTACAATTGCCGTCGTAAATAACGTGGTAAGTCATGGCAGATACAACAGGTTTTTTTAATGATTTATTGACAATCAAGGAGACAAAACTCTAGAAAAATTATGTCTCTAGGATTGACAAATAAGGCTTATAGCGCTTCCCACGCTCGTGAGGTATAGCAAGAAAGAATTAACCGCCGATAGAAGAGGATGGACGCTTTCTTAAGCCGATAAATTTGTACCTCAGTAGACTAGGAAACGCTATATATAGAAACTAAACCATTCTGATTCTATATTTATCTCCTTCTCAGGAATTATTGACAACTCTGTCATTAGATGTATTCATTTTCGGATTCGCCCCTATTAGTCACTTTTTGGTAAGTACCTTACTTTTTAGTAGGTACTTTTCATTTTGCCTGTGAATATTCTAAGATGAATATTAACAGGGAGAAAAAAGGACTGGCTCCTAACTAACATATCAAGCTATCCTATTATTAACAGTAAATAACTAGCGGTCACTAGTGAGAACAAAGATATTTGGACTCAAAATTGAACAGTTACCCTCTACCGCTAATTGTCTACTAATACTATAGGAATTATGCGATCGTCAACTGAAAATGATACTTTGAGATTGCTTACCTGAGTCACCATGACGAAATCACATATGTGCATAAGTCCTGATTAGTAACTTCAGCATTTCCCAAACTGAATCAACAACATCAACAACGAGGTGTAGTCTTATGTCTAAACCCACTAAAACTCATTTAATTCATGACAGAAATGCTCGCGGTCATACTCAAATTGGCTGGTTAGATAGCTACCATACCTTTTCTTTTGGCGGATTTCAAGACCCAAATCGGATGGGATTTCGCTCTTTAAGGGTGATTAATGATGACCGCGTTGTTCCTGGTGCTGGTTTTGCTACCCACGGACATCGCGACATGGAAATCTTGACTTATGTACTAGAAGGTGCGCTAGAGCATAAAGATAGTTTGGGTACGGGTTCAGTTATTTATCCTGGTGAAGCGCAAATCATGAGCGCGGGTACTGGTATTTTGCATAGTGAATACAACCCCTCGGAAACTGAAGCAGTTCACTTGTTACAAATCTGGATTCTTCCTAACAAGCAAGGTTTGGAACCTAGGTATGAACAAAAAGCATTTCCTATTGAAGAAAAGCGGGGAAAATTACGCTTAATTGCTGCCAAAGATGGACGTGATGGTGCGGTTACCATCCATCAAGATGTAGATTTGTATGCTTCTGTACTTGAACAAAACGATGTTGTGAATTATCACATAAAACCAAGTCGTTACGCTTGGGTACAAGTTGCACAGGGAGTAATCAGTTTAAATGGTGAGCAACTCAGAGAAGGTGATGGTGTGCAAATGAGTGGGGAAGAACATCTTGAAATCACTACCGATGTTGGCGCAGAAATCTTGCTATTTGATTTAGGGTAAGCTAAATATAAACATTTGCTTAACTCTAGATTTATGTGGTTATTTGGGAGGTGTTATTTACTGAGATAACTTTTCTTCGGAACTAGGTTAAATTAGGAAAATTGACAGCAGCCTGAATTATGAAAAATCTTTCATAAAAGTTTGAATGTCGGTTGATCCAACTTACCGTCACTAGAAAATATCAGATAAGTAGCACCACTCATAGGAAAAACACAATCATGACTCCACCAACTGACAAAAAAGCTACAAAATCCCAGCTTAAACCCCGGTTAAACTCGGCTTTTCAACAACTCATGTCTATTCACTGGTGGATGGCTGGATGTTATATACTGCTATTTGTGACTGGTTCTTTTATGGCAAGATTGCCAAGAGAAGTATTTTTCCGGGGTTCGCTCTATGACTTTCACAAGTCCATAGGGATACTAACTATGGCTTTACTTACTTGGAGAATCTTGACTTTGTTGCGCGTTTGGTGGCGTAAATATACTAAACGTCCCCCCAAATTTACCCCTCAATGGTGGCGCACTTTTGCTCTCCACACTAGCCTTTATATTTTTATGTGGGTAGTTCCAGTTACTGGGTTCCTACTGTCCAACTCTTTCCGCAGCAATAATGTCAAATTTTTCGGTATTGTTCTCCCAGATATTTTCCCTGAAAATTCGGCTATGGTTGCGGTCGGGAGAAGTTTCCATTTTTGGCTTGGCTATACTTTCTTAGCATTTATCCTCGCTCATGCTTTAACTTATTGGAAAGTGGTCAAAGCTAACTGGCGAAGGTTTGTCAATTTTATTAATAACATGTTTCGCCGTCCCCAGAAAGCGGAATAATCTCTGATTGTATTAACCAACAGGAGAGTTTTAGCGTTAGTTAGTTAGTTCATCAATCACTCACACAAATTATTTGCTGTTCCACAGGAATTCTAGACGCTCTTGGGCTATTTTCAGAGCTTTTTCGGGAGACTCACCCAACAAGGTTTCCTCAATAGCTCGACCAAGACTTTCCGATAGACGACTATATCCAGCAATAATAGGTCTAGCACCTGCTACAGGTATTTGCTCCACAAAGACTTTGTATCCTGGTTTTTGGCTTATAAATTGTTGATAAGCTTCACTTTGAGCAGCTTTCATATTAACTGGTAAAAACCCAGTTCCAATACTCCATTCTTGTTGGAATTCTTCACTCAAAACAAACTCCAAAAATTTCTTGGCAGCTTTTTCTCTTTCGGGGGTAGTTTTCATCACATATAGATTTCCCGTACCAGTTACAGTTGCTTTTTGAACACTTCCTGGTATGGGAAATACATCATAATCAACTTGAGATTTCATGATATACGTCCAGGGACCAGTTATCTGCATAGCAACACGACCCGCTATAAAATTGTCCTCTTCATAACCTCGCTCTGGAGTCGAAAGTTTTGCTGAACCATCTTTTAATAAATCTTGCCAGAATTGCAAAGCATTTATCGCTCCTGGGTTAGTTAAATTCGGTTGGTTATTGCTGACTATCTCTCCCCCAGCACTCAATAAAAAAGGAAACCAACTAAAAACAGTCCATTCTCCTTTTCCTAAAGGTAATAACATTCCATATTGTTCAGGACGTTTGTCTCCATTGCTGTCTATCGTCAGTTTTTTTGCAACTTGTCGCAACTCTTCCCAAGTCTTAGGAGTTTCTTTAATTCCCGCAGCTTTAAATAAATCGGGACGGTAAAAAATGGCTATATTACTGGTATACAGTGGAACTGACCACAAGTCACCATTTAATGTTAATTCCTCAAGGCAATTGGGAACAACTTCTGATTTTACGGGTAATTTATCTAGCCAATCTTCTAAATTTTGAATTGCTCCCAATTCCACTAACTGTCCGGTAATTTGGGGAGAAAATGAAAGGATATCTGGAGGTGCATTACCAACTACTGCGGTTAATATTTTCGGTAATTGTTGGTCTGGTTCACCTGCAAATATAGATTGCACCTGAACATCAGTATGGCTCTTATTAAATTTGTCTATTAACTTATTAAAAACGTCCCGATTTACAGGGGGATTAATTCCTTGCCATAATGTTAGATTAATTACGCCGTTTTCCTTTGGTGGTACAGGTTGACAACCACTTAAAACGACAAAACAGAAACTCAGCAAAATCCCCATAAATGAAATCTGCCAAGCGGAACCAATACATGCTGGAAAACCAATTTTAATCGGGGATGGAAAAGGGTGAAATTTCATACCAAATAGTTAGCTAGATAAGGAACTTTTTTCTAAAAAACTCTTGGTAACACTTGTCTCGGCTCTTGTATAAACATAGGTTTGTGGTTCGGTGACTTTTTGAGTTTTGAAGATTTTTTCTGCTCGCTCCCACAGGTCTGTATCTTCTCCATAAACCATATGCTGAAATCCCTGTAATTCAAAAAATACGCGCCTTTTTCCAAAAAATGTGGGACCCAAAACGCATTCTCGCAAATTGATTGTTTTCCCTGGCTGGTAATAATCTGCTACAAAAATTTCTTCTTCACTAGCAAATCCACCTTCAATCAAGTCAATTTCTGGATTAGCTTTCATATATGAAAGCCGTG
>JAYKJH010000141.1:0-21998 GCA_035285345.1 Nostocaceae cyanobacterium
AAAGCGTTGTGATTCCTGCTAGTGTCAATGCTGCTAAAAGAGTCAATGCTACCGGAATTGCAGCCTTGACTATTGTGCGCTTACCGAGATTGGGATTAATCCCCCAATATTCACCAATCGTAATCCCCAGCATTATTTGACCAACTAAATTAACTAGCGGGGGTAGGTATAAATTTACCTCAGTCAGAAAAGGTAGACCGCTGAGTAAATAATTCAAGATAATTCCTAAAAAGATTGAACATAATAAATAAGCAGCAGGAATTTTTAATTTATTACCAATACGAGCTAGAGATAATGTTAGTATGGTTACGATAAATAGCTGTAACAAGTATTCGGGGTTAAAGGTAAATAAGTTTTGAGTTAGAGAAGAAATGAACGTGGAAACATCATGATTAATAGACACGTTAGTGATGGCAGGCATTATCAGGATAACCGCCGTAAAGCGCATTACCTGAACCAGTGTAATCAGCGAAACATCTCTGCCATATTCTGCCGCTAGGCTACCCATAACTCCGATATTTCCAGGAGTGACAGCGAGCAAGCCACTTAACAATTCGATTTTACCAATGCGGGAATAAATATAGCCGATAAAGAAAGAACTGACCAGCAAAAGTAAAGTTGTAAATATTAAAATAGGGAGCTTGAAGCCAATATCTACAATATTGTTATGTGCTATCGAAATACCAATAGTCAGACCAACGATAGCCTGTCCTATCTTTCTCAGATTTGTGTTAGGCTTCATAGGTTTTTTGTATAGCAATAAACAAAAATATGATACCAATGCTCCGGTAATAATACCGCTGAGGATGGACGCACCGGCTCCAATATTTATCACCATCAAGAACAAAGCAATTAATAACCCCAGAATCACTTCCAAACAAACAAGGGAATAGGTAGAAATTAACCTCATCCCAAACCTAGTAAAGGAAAAATCCTGCTGCAGACTGACTTGAAGTTCTATCTCAGTTTCGGTATTATTTGTCAGAAGTAATTGACTAATAGTCTCTGGTGGCTGTTGATAATTAGCGCTCATCTATATTTCCAGACCTGCTGTAGTTTGAGTAACTGCAACTATTATCTATTACTCAAACCAATTTTTAGCATCATTCCGCAGAAATTAGATACCCGACTTTTTGAAGAAGTCGGGTATCTGAAGATTTCAATTCTTACTTTTGCAGATAGGATTGAGCGGGTCTGGATTCCTTATACTCGCGGACGTGAAGCTTGAGCGCGTCTGTTGACCTCATCCCAGTTAATCACATCCCACCAGCTATTCAAATAATCAGCACGACGATTTTGATATCGCAAATAATAGGCGTGTTCCCAGACATCATTACCCATAATTGGATAAAAACCGTCCATGATTGGACTATCTTGATTAGCTGTAGTAGCAATTTGTAATTGATTTTTCCTGTTACGTACTAACCAAACCCAACCGCTACCAAAAACCCCTGTACCTGCGGCGTTAAACTGTTGTTTAAAGTTATCAAAGCTGCCAAATACTTGGTTAATTTCTTGAGCAATTTCTCCCGTTGGTTGTCCACCACCATTGGCACCCATTATTTGCCAAAAAATTGTGTGGTTGAGATGTCCACCAGCATTGTTACGTACCTTGGTACGGATGTTTTTCGGTACTTTGTTGAGGTTTCTGAGTAAGCTTTCGACGCTGAGTTTTTGCAGATTGGGATACTCTTTCAAAGCATCATTAAGGTTTTTGACGTAACTAGCGTGGTGTTTATCATGATGCAATGTCATTGTGTTAGCATCAATGGCTTTCTCCAGTGCATCGTAGGGGTAGGGTAATTCTGGTAGCTCTGCTGGACTGGCACTGAGTTCGCGGTCGGGATAAGCTACAGGTATCCTTGGGTTAACAGCCCTTACCGTCCCTGTGGGTGTGGTTGTGGGAGTTGCTGATAATATTTGTTCTGGTTGACAAGCAATCAGCTGAGTTGCCAGTATTATTCCTGTGAATACCAGCACAAGTGGTTTTCGCCCAATCTGGAATATCAGACCTATCAACCATTTGAACATATATTGATGCCTCCCATTGAACCTAATTTAATAGCTGAATCTAATCCCGAAGTCATCTACTCTTGGGAATAAACCTGACTCAGGGTAGGGGTTACTGCTGATCGAGTCGCAGCACTGCCATAAAAGCCTCTTGCGGGACATCCACGGTACCTACAGCTTTCATCCGCTTCTTACCCTTCGCCTGCTTCTGTAAGAGTTTCTTCTTACGACTGATGTCACCACCGTAACACTTGGCAAGGACGTCTTTACGCAATGCTGGGATATGTTCACTGGCAATAACCTTACTACCAATTGCCGCTTGAATCGGCACCTTGAATTGATGGCGTGGAATCAATTCTTTCAACTTCTCAGCCATTGAGCGTCCCACACCATAGGCTTTGTCGCGGTGGACAATCATCGCCAGGGAATCTACGGGGTCGCCATTAATCATAATATCCAACTTCACCAACGGGTTTTCTCGGTAGCCGATAAGGTGATATTCCATACTTGCGTAACCGCGAGAACGAGACTTCATTTGGTCAAAAAAGTCGGTAACAACTTCCGCCAAGGGTATCTCGTATGTCAGGGTAGTCCGTCCTTGGGTGAGGTACTTCATATCCTTGAAAATACCCCGGCGGTTTTGTGCTAATTCCATCAAAGTCCCCACGTAAGTTTCCGGCGTAATCATTTCCACCTGGACATAGGGTTCTTCAATTTTTTCCCTGTCATTGGGTGCAGGTAAGTGAGCAGGGTTATCGATATAGAGTTCTTCACCCTTGGTGGTTAAGACTTTATACACCACTGAAGGTGCAGTGATAATCAAATCCAGGTCGTATTCCCGCTCTAGACGTTCCTGGACGATTTCCATGTGCAGCAAGCCCAAGAAACCGCAACGGAAACCAAAACCCATAGCGCTAGAGGTTTCCGGTTCAAAGTGCAGCGCAGCGTCGTTCAAGCTAAGCTTGTCTAGGGCTTCCCGCAAGTCTTCAAATTGGTCAGCATCGATGGGGAACATACCACAGAAGACCATAGGATTAGCTTCGGTATACCCTGGTAAGGGTGCGCTAGCTTTAGCATTCGTCAGGGTAATGGTATCCCCGACGCGAGCATCACCCACAGCTTTGATGGCGGCTGCGAGATAACCTACTTCCCCAGCGTGGAGTTCGTCTACCTGCTTCTGGGTGGGTGCGAGAACACCAAGCTCGTCTATTTGGTATTCCTTACCCGATGCCATCAGGTAGATTTTATCTCCCTTCTTCACCTTGCCATCCATCACCCGGAAATAGACAATTACACCGCGATAGCTGTCGTAGTAGCTATCAAAAATCAGCGCTCTGAGAGGTTTATCTATAGTGTTGCTAGGGGGTGGGACACGCTCGACGATCGCTTCTAAAATTTCATCAACGCCAATCCCTTCTTTTGCAGAAGCGAGAATCGCACCAGAGCAATCTAAGCCGATAATTTCTTCAATTTCCTTAGCTACCCGGTCTGGTTCTGCTCCTGGTAGGTCGATTTTATTCAACACTGGGATAATTTCTAGGTCGTGTTCTAGTGCTAGATAAACATTTGCCAAAGTTTGGGCTTCCACACCTTGGGAAGCGTCTACTACCAACAGTGCGCCTTCACAAGCAGCGAGAGAACGGGACACCTCATAGGAAAAGTCTACGTGTCCTGGCGTGTCAATCAAGTTCAGTACATACTGCTGACCATCCTTGGCGGTGTAATTCATCCGCGCGGCTTGGAGCTTGATTGTAATGCCGCGTTCCCTCTCCAGTTCCATGTTATCCAGGAACTGTTCCTTCATCTGCCGCTCATCCACTGTTCCAGTGACTTGGAGCAGACGGTCTGCAAGGGTGGATTTGCCGTGGTCAATGTGAGCAATAATCGAAAAATTGCGAATCCGTGCTGCGGGTACGTCAGTCATATAGTTATTGATAAGCGGCAACCAAGATAGGGACAGAGGTTACTTAACGCATTTTAATACTTTCTTATGAATGAAGATGGCAACTATGGCACTAAAATCTACTCTGAGGCTGTGTTGGACTGGAGCAAGCACCGATTCTCAAGCAAAATTTAGCGAAAATAGAGGGTACACTAGCAACAAACGTCGTATGTTAAGGTAGCCTTTGCGCCCGTATATAAACCCAGTTTCGACAGTCCTGGAGAATTGTAGATGATAGATAACTCCATCCATCCCTCAGAAAGCAAGCCCGAAAAAGTTGAGATTGCTGTCCAAATAGATCCAGAATTATTAGAACAAATTCGCCATCTTACCAACGATCCGAGTAAAGTAATTGAAGTAGCGATTCGCCAGTGGCTACGGGGGGAAACCCAAAGGGATGATGAACTGACACGTAGTTTCAGAAGAACTCCCCTTCCTCCCCGTGGCGAATGGAACGATTGAGTCAACAATCAACAACGCGCCGTGGCGAAACGTCCAGATTTAGGGTGCAAGGTCTGAATAAATTAAATGTAAAGTGACATGCAAAGTTTGCAATTTGGCGTTGGAGATTGAGCAAATCTTTAAAATCTAACCTGCCAAAATTGTTAACTTTTATGCCACACTCAAACCAACCGTAAAAACTAACTTCTGGCTTGCCGTTTGTCTATGCTGACGCGATTAACGAGTATTGCTAACTACCGACTACCAATTCCTGTGTCCAACAGCCAAGAAACTGGTAAAAATCCGCCAACTAGCTCGCTAGCAATGTTAGGAGCAGAGTTGGTGTTTGTGCAAGATGCGTCAGGACAATACCTCTCCTTTCATTGGCAGCACAGGGATTACTTGCGAGGCAATCCTGAACAACATGTCGGCGAGCAAAATTGCCGGGAGTTTACCCCAGTAGATAAAGTTGCCTATTGGAAAATAGTACAACAGGTGTTGACAGATTTAATCCCCCAAAGGTGTCAATGCTTGTTCACCAACGGTCAAGATTTTTTTGAGTTGGACTTAGTGATTAGCCCGATTTTACCAGCATTGGGGAACTGTGTGACTTCAGTGCTGGTGATGGGACGCTTACTACAAACTGGTAAGATGGGCAGCAAAGAAGGCGCTACAACCGAAACACCTGTTAACCTATTACCAGTTTTGCGGTCAGAAAAATACAAACAACTACTAGAGGAAATTGCCAACAATATCCGCCGTACCTTAGACCTAGATACCCTATGGCAGCAAATTGTTGATAGTTTAGGGAAGGGGCTGGGACTAGAACGGTGTATAATCTGCCCCTACAAAGGAGATAGTTCCCAAGTACAGGTAATAGCAGAATACCGCCAGCCAACAGTTAACTCGATTCTGAGTTTGGGATGGGATATTAATAGCGAACCTACTTTGAGTCAAGCCCTCTCTACCCTCAAGCCAGTGGTCGGTCATAAACCTACGGAATTGGTAGTGGCAACAGCCGATAAAAACAAACCAAATGCCTTGATTTGCTTGACTTTAGAAGATGGTGCGGCGGGGTGGACAGGAGTCGAAAAAGAATTAGTCCAGGAATTAGCAGAACATGTGGGAGTAGCGATCGCTCACGCCACTTTATACAAAGAACTGGAGGAAGCTCGTGCCTCAGCTGAAGAATCCTCCCGTCTCAAAAGCGAGTTTCTGGCCAGCATGTCCCACGAACTCCGCACCCCTCTCAACGGGATCATTGGGTTTATCAAGATTATCCTCGATGGCTTGGTAGACGAACCTGAAGAACAAACCGAATTTCTCCAAGAAGCCCACAACTCTTCCATCCACCTGCTCAATATCATCAACGACATCTTGGATATTGCCAAAATCGAAGCCGGGAAAATGGAATTGGACATGGATAGGGTGAAACTGGGGGATTTGTTTGCAGATGTGCAAAAATTCATGTGTCCTCAAGCAGAAAGGAAAAACCTCAGCTTTTCCATTTCTATGCCCCCCACCCACACGGAAATTGTCGTCTACGGTAACTACCAGCGTCTCAAGCAAGTAATGCTCAACTTGGTAGGTAATGCGATTAAATTTACCCATGAAGGAGGCGTCACCATCAGCGCTGATGTTGTCCGCAAACCCGTGCAGTTTCAAAACAAAGAATTTCCTGGTCTGGTGAAAGTCCGCGTCGCTGACACAGGTATTGGTGTTTCTTTAGACAAACAAGATAAACTATTCCAACTATTCAGCCAGGTAGATGGTTCCCGGACCCGCGAGTTTGGCGGTACCGGCTTGGGATTGACTATTTCCCAGAAGCTAGTAGAAGCTATGGGAGGGGCTGTCAACTTTTACAGCTTGGGTGAAGGACTCGGCTCTACAGTCACCTTTACCGTACTCTTGAATGAGCAACCCGTCATGGTTTCAGCATTAACCAATGATGATTATCAGTAGTCATTAGTCAAGAGTCATTAGTCACCATAGGCTAGGATCTGGCGTTTAATCAGTAGCGGGAAGAAGACCCCTACTCAGCACTCACGAACCAGTACTTTCAAGCTAGGATCTAGTTAATCAGCCAAAAACCAAACATTTGGTCAACCAAACGAGGTCTAACACTATGGAACTGACAGTCGATAACGTAGAGACAGTTTTAGACGAAATGCGCCCTTACCTGATGTCTGACGGTGGTAACGTGGAACTTGTAGAACTCGATGGTCCGATTGTCCGGCTGCGGTTGCAAGGAGCTTGTGGTTCCTGTCCTAGTTCCACTATGACTCTGAAAATGGGTCTGGAACGCCGCTTGCGGGAAATGATTCCAGAAATTGCGGAAGTTGAGCAAGTAATATAAAACAGGACTTACGCAAAAAACAACGAAAGTAGCGGTAATTAATGAATTATCGCTACAGAACAATTAGGTTTTTGGTCATATCTGGCGTAAATCCTACAAAGGTTATGATACTCTCGGAGCAATGCATATTGTAACGAATCTTCGAGTTTATTCATAAACTATAACAAAATTGTATTTTATTTACACCTTTTGCGTTACTCTTAACTCAGTACGCAAAATGGTGTAATAGTTGTGAGTTTGAAATTAAGGGTTATGAATTAAATACTTATAGCTCAAAACTCATAACTCATAACTCAGAACATTTTTATGGGTCATCCTCTGTACGTCGCCTTTATCTGGCACCAACATCAGCCACTGTATAAATCTCCCGACAGGAGCATCTCAGGTTCTCGCAGTCAATACCGTTTGCCTTGGGTAAGGTTACATGGCACTAAAGATTATTTAGACTTGGTGCTAATGCTAGAGCGCTATCCCAAGTTACACCAAACGGTAAATCTCGTGCCTTCGCTGATATTGCAACTAGAAGATTATATCGCCGGCACCGCCTTTGACCCTTACCTAGAAGCTAGCTTGACTCCTACAGAGCAACTGGGATGGGAGGTAAAGGAATTTATCGTTCAACATTTTTTTGACGCCAACCACCATACCCTGATTGACCCCCATCCCCGCTACGCTGAACTGTACCACCAACGTCAAGACAAGGGACAAGCATGGTGTCTGGAACATTGGCAAGCGCAAGATTACAGTGATTTATTAGCTTGGCATAACCTGGCTTGGATTGACCCGCTATTTTGGGATGACCCTGAAATTGCTACCTGGTTAGAACAGGGACGGAACTTTACCTTAAGCGATCGCCAGCGCATTTATTCCAAACAACGGGATATCCTCAGCCGCATCGTTCCTCAACACCGGAAAATGCAAGATCAGGGTCAGTTGGAAGTGACCACCACTCCCTACACTCACCCCATTCTCCCCCTGCTAGCAGATACCAATTCCGGTCGGGTAGCCGTGCCAAATATGACCTTGCCCCAGAAGCGCTTTCAGTGGGCAGAAGATATCCCTCGTCACCTGCAAAAAGCCTGGGATATTTATGAAAATCGCTTTGGCTGCGCTCCCCGTGGTTTATGGCCTTCCGAGCAATCCGTAAGTCCACAAATTTTACCGTATATCATCAAACAAGGATTTAAGTGGATTTGCTCAGATGAAGCCGTCTTGGGATGGACGCTGAAGCACTTTTTCCACCGCGATGGCGCCGGGAACGTCATGGAACCGGAGTTACTCTACCGTCCCTATCGCCTGGAAACCCCGGCTGGTGATTTAGCAATTGTGTTTCGCGACCACCGCCTGTCGGATTTAATTGGCTTTAGCTACGGGTCAATGCCAGCACAAAGAGCAGCAGCTGACTTAGTGGGACACTTGGAAGCCATTCACAGGTTGCACAAGCACCGCCAGCCAGACCAGCCCTGGTTAGTCACCATAGCCCTAGATGGGGAGAATTGTTGGGAATACTATCCCCAAGACGGGAAGCTGTTCCTAGAGGCTTTATATCAAACCCTGAGCAACGAATCCCAGATTAAACTTGTTACTGTCTCGGAATTTCTCCAACAGTTCCCCGCCACAGTCACCATTCCCCAAGAGAAATTACATAGTGGTTCCTGGGTAGATGGTAGCTTTACCACTTGGATTGGCGACCCAGCAAAAAACCGCGCTTGGGATTATTTAACAGCCGCACGACAAGTCTTGGCAAATCACCCAGAAGCCACAGAAGAAAACAACCCCGCTGCTTGGGAAGCTTTGTACGCGGCGGAAGGTTCTGATTGGTTTTGGTGGTTTGGTGAAGGACATTCCTCGAACCAAGATGCTATTTTTGACCAGTTATTCCGGGAACACCTGTGCGGAATATATCAGTCCCTAAACGAACCGATTCCCCCCTACCTGCGGCAACCAGTGGAAGTTCATGAAGCTAAGGCTGACCATCGTCCCCAAAGTTTTATTCATCCTGTGATTAATGGTATCGCTGACGAACAGGACTGGGACAAAGCTGGACGCATGGAAATTGGTGGTGCTAGGGGGACAATGCACAACAGCAGTGTGGTTCAGCGTCTGTGGTATGGGTTGGATCACCAGAATTTCTATTTGCGGCTGGACTTTAAGAGTGGTGTGCAGCCAGGAAAGGATTTACCTGCCGAGTTGAATTTGCTCTGGTTCTATCCCGATCGCACGATGCACAACAGCCCAGTACCCTTAGAAAACATCCCTGATGAAGCACCAGTGAATTATCTGTTCCACCACCATCTGGAAATTAACTTGCTCACGCAATCGCTGTATTTCCAGGAAGCTGGGGAAGATTGGCAATGGCAACCACGCTTGTCACGGGCACAAGTGGCTTTTGATAGATGTTTAGAATTAGCGGTGCCCTGGGCAGATTTACAAATGCCCCCAGATTATTCTTTGTGCCTAATTGTGATACTCTCTAATCAGGGTCGCTTTAACAGCTATTTGCCTGATAAGAAGCTGATACCAATAGACATACCGTAACATAAAGCACAATAAATTTGCGGTAAATGCTGAAATAATCAAGTGATGGCGAAATATAAAGCCAAATTAAAGCTTGACCCCTACTGGCGTTAATGATTTGTTGTAGTTAAATTAGAAACATCCCAGAACAGCGTCCTCATCAACAATCAGGGTTCTTACCGATGAATCCCTTTTCCATGAATCTCTCAAATTTTCACTCCGATATTTTGCAGCAGACTCATCTGGGTCAGCTGTGTGGTTCTCAAGACCTATTTCGCGAACGTTATGAAATTTTGCGAATTTTGGGTAGGGGTGGCTTTGGCGTCACATTTCTAGCTAGAGATGCAGTTTTACCAGGAAATCAACTATGTGTGATTAAGCAACTGTGTCCGAAAGTAAGCAACCCCAGAAGCTGGGAACGGTCTCGTCAACGCTTTGAAAAAGAAGCCATGACCTTAAGCCAGTTGGGGAGTCATTCTCAGATACCCAGGCTATTGGACTATTTTGAAGTTAATGGGGAGTTTTACCTAGTTCAAGAATACGTTCGAGGTTCGACTTTAGCACGGGAAATCCGGCGCCACGGACCGAAAACTGAAGCTGCAGCTAAACATGTGTTGCGGGATCTGCTGCCAGTATTGCAATACATCCACAGCAATCGCGTCATTCATCGAGATATCAAGCCCCAGAATATCATTCGCTGTGATGATGATGGGCGGTTGGTGCTGATTGATTTTGGCGCCGTTAAAGAGCAATTTTTGCAGCCAGGGGAGACCATGCATAAAAGTGCCACCACAAATTTTGTCGGTACGATGGGATTTGCACCTCCAGAGCAGTTTTCCCTGCGTCCAGTATACGCGAGCGACATATATGCTTTGGGTGTCACTTGTCTGTATCTATTGACGGGTAAAGCACCTCTAGAATTTGACCATAATTCCAATACAGGGGAGATATGTTGGCAAAATCACGTCCCTAACCTCAGTGAACATTTTGCTAAGGTTTTGGGTAGGATGCTGAAAATGTCTCTAGAGGAGCGTTTCAAAACAGCAGACGAAGTAATCCGGGATTTGGGATTGGAAGCATATTTAGTCAGTTTAACTACCTGTTTAAGCAGCCAGCCCCTCAGAGGTAACGTTAAGAAAAGCGAAGAACCTACTGATAAATATTTGCCACCTGTAGCACGGACTGCTGGTGCTATTCGGGAATGGAGAACAAAATTAAAACAAAAGCAATCCCATTTACCCAATAACAAGCTTAAAGGTTGGTTGCTTAGCTCTAGCACAATAATTTAAACAGGTCGTAACGAGTCTGATAGCCAACATATGAATAGTAGGAGATAAGTATGTAACAGGACTACAAGGCTCTTGATTTGTGAGTTGGGTTCCCAATATTGATTATCTTTTGAGGTTGTTTTTCTCAATCTTAGCTCCATAAACTTGCCTGCAAGCACAAGATTAGGGAAAAATCATCAATCTAGGGTTATAACCTACCTGTGGATGGGGAAAAACTCCTAAGTCGTTATCAGGAACTACATACATCTCCACCAAAGTTATTGATTCTCCCTGACTACCACTCAGAACTTTTGCTCTCAAGTCGGCAGCACCCTTACGAGTTCCTGTTTACCAAAAGACCTAGCTTAATCTTATCTTTCAACAAACGTGCTTTTCAGGTCTGTTTGGTAATGGTGCAAGAATCAATCAAGTTACACCAATTCGGTTTAAGTAATTTTACAAGAGCAAATTTCCACCACGGGTAGGTTTCAGTACATACCAGACTCACTCCTAACTCCCCCACGACAACAGGGTAAATCAGGTTATTTGATAAAAAACTTAATAAGTATTAGCAACAAACCTGTGATATAGAGCGTGAAATATCCAAATTCCTGAAAGATAAGGTGATAATTTATTGAGAGTATAGCCTGTAATTTAAAGTATAAATTAAGCAAAAACCAGGATTACTAAAATAATCATGAAACTATTATAGGAGGTATGATTTTTTGCTACCAAAGCACTTGTTAAATAAGTACTCTCAAGGAGAGAATAGAGGAAACATAGCTCATTAAGAATATGAAATTTTAGAGAAGTTAGGTAACAGTATGATAAATAAAATAAAACATGATTATCAAGCCAGATATGGCTTTGGCTAGCAAAACAAGCAGTGAATAAGACAAGCAAACATAGGAGTAAAGTTGTTAGATTATAAATTTAAGAAATCTTTTGAGTTAAATTGTAGTGTGGATCTTAGCAAAAATTGGATACTCTAAAACCCAACAACAATCAGACTTATTATAGATGCCAACAAGGTCATGCTTATCAGACAATGATCTGCTGTCTCAACCCCGATTGTCCCAGTCCGGAGAATCCTGACCAGAATGAATTCTGCCAGAGTTGCGGTGTTCCATTGGTGCGGTTACTCAGGGGTCACTATCGGATTACAAAGCTGCTTTCCGATGAAGGTGGATTTGGTAGAACCTATCTTGCGGAGGATTTAGATAAGCTAGATGAACTATGTGTCGTTAAGCAGTTGGCACCAAAAGTGCAAGGAACTTGGGCGATCAAAAAGGCAGTAGAGTTATTTAAAGAAGAAGCTAAACGGCTGCAAGAATTAGGTGAACATCCCCAAATACCAACACTATTGGCTTATTTTGAGGAAGACAATTACCTATATTTAGTCCAGCAGTTTATCAACGGGGAAAATTTATTTAAAGAATTAGAGAAGCTGGGTAAGTTTAGCGAAACCCAAATTCGCGAACTGTTACTGGATTTACTGCCGGTTCTTCAGTATATTCACGAGCGGGGGGTAATTCACCGTGACATCAAGCCTCAAAATATAATCCGTCGTTCTCCTCCTGTGCAAGGTAGGGAACTAACGCTGATTGATTTTGGCGCCTCTAAGCAGTTGACAGTCACAGTTCAGCCAGAACCAGGAACTACCATTGGTTCCCACGGTTATTCACCTCTAGAGCAAATTCAGCATGGAGAGGCCTACCCAGCTAGCGATTTGTTTAGCTTGGGGGCTAGTTGCTTTCACCTGCTAACTGGGATTACCCCTTTCCAGTTATGGTCTGAACATGGCTACAGTTGGGTGAATAATTGGCGAAAATATTTGACTAGTCCTATCAGTTGGGAATTGACCCAGGTGATAGATAAGCTGTTGAAAAAAGATATTCAAGACCGTTACCAATCTGCAGTCGAAATTCTGGAAGACTTGCGAAAACCAGTCGCACCACCACCACCCCCAACCCAACCCATACCACCACCGATTATTAAGTTAGGTAAAGCTAAGTCAACTAAAGCTCAGTCAGCTAAAACTAAGTCAGCTAAAACTAAGTCAGCACAACAAGTTCCTTTAATACCAAGACCCACACCACCACAAACTACTGTATCGTTGCGCCAAAAAAAAGAGAAAAAACTACTACCGCTGTTGTTAACAAGCAGTGCGATCGCGTCTTTGGCAATGGTACTAGCAGGAATTGGTTATTGGCAATTTCACCACCATCAACAGACCGCTAATCTGACGAACACCACTGTCCCTAAGAGTCAATCCCAACCAACTAGCTTGGAGAGTTTTGTTTTAGCCGAAACCCTGACAGGTCATTCCGGTGTGGTGCGTGCCGTTGCTGTCAGCCCTAATGGTAAAATTATGGTTAGTGGCAGCGCGGACAAAACAATTAAACTGTGGAATCTCGCTAATAGGGAAGCCATACGCACTTTGAATGGACATAAAGATTGGGTGGTAGCCCTAGCCATCAGTCCTGATAGCACCATTCTTGCTAGTGGTAGTAGTGACAAAACTATTAAACTCTGGAATCTGGAAACCGGAGAACTGATTGCTACACTTAAAGGACATAAGAACTGGGTCAGTTCCCTAGCTTTTAGTCCAGATGGCAAAACCCTTGCTTCTGCTAGTGCTGATGAAACAGTCAAGCTGTGGAATGTCAAGACCCTGGAAGAAATTCGCTCTCTTAAGGGTCATACCAACGATGTTAATACCGTTACCATCAGCCCAGATGGTAAGACCATTGCTAGCGGTAGTTTCCGGGATATGAAACTGTGGAATCTAGCCAACGGTGTGCAAATGCGTACCATAAAGGGACACAACGATTGGGTAATGTCCCTTGCTTTTAGCCCCGATGGTAAGACTCTTGCTAGTGGTAGTAGTGATAAGAAAATCACTTTGTGGAATACTCGTGACGCGGCTCCTTACCGTGTTCTGGATGGACACTCTAAGGAGGTATTTTCTGTTGCTTTTAGCCCCGATGGTCAAACCCTTGCTAGTGGTAGTGGGGATAGTACTGTAAAACTTTGGAATCTGGCAACTGCAGAAGAGATTCGCACTCTTACTGGTCATGGCGACATTGTATATTCTGTTGCTTTTACCCCTGATGGCAAGAGTGTTATTAGTGGTAGTAAAGATAACACGATTAAGATTTGGCAGTTGTCTCGTTAGGCGGACGAATTAAGTGCAACAATATTAGGCGATCGCCATTGCCAAGCCATCTATAATTGACTAAAAATAATCCGAAAAATATTTTTCCCCAATCGATTACTATCCATTTCCTACCCCTTTTGTCAATTAAAAAAACTAATATTCAAAGCCGATAATTAATTGCTAATACTTTATTTTTGCATTTTAAATTTAGAATAAAAATTTAATCAATTTTTTGATTTTTTCTAAATTGAAATATTCGTAATATTTCCTGCTGACAAATATACCAAAAATAAAGGGAAACATTTATCTGAAAAAACAACTTGGGAATTCCTTCTAACAAACTGAAATTTCCATAATAGTATTTTCCCAGGGAATCCACCATAATACCAAAAGCTAATAAAATTATTGCAATTAATAATAAAAAATAAGGCGTTGATTTTATCGTTCGCCAGAAAGATAAACCATATGTTAAAGCAACAACACCATATACAACAATCATTGATTGCTTAGGAATTCCTGCTGAGGCAACCATAATATGAATGCGAAATATTTCGTTGATTAAGAAACCACCTGTGACTAAAGCAGAATAAAAAATAAACTTCTTGTGTTTATTTACTGGCTGTAAAACTCTTAGTAAACTCCAAGTAAAACTACAAACTACCACGGGAACTGTACACAATATTTGAAATGTATAAGTTAAGAGTCTTTCATCAGGGTAAGTGGGGGGAACAGGAGGCTTGAATAAGGCAGATACTGATGAACCAAAGAATTTTGCGTATATCACTAGGGCTACAACTATCAGAAAAGCAAAAATATTGAATAATATAAATATGCGATATTGTTTCATAATTTGCTGGCGAAAAACAGGGTATTAAATCAATTATGACGAATAGGACTAAATTTTTGTTTCTCACAGCATCTTGGATGCTAAATCTTTATAAAAGAAAAGCACTCCCTATTTGACTAGATGGGGAGCGCTTTTATAAATCTTGACGATAAACCAACCTTCACCTACTAACTCAATCTTGTCGCTGTGCTGGTTAATATCTGCCGAACTTGGTCATGAGTTAGATTCGGATTAGCACTGAGCATCAGCGCTACTACACCAGCTACATGAGGTGTTGCCATTGACGTACCGTTCTTGAAGCTGTACTGATTATTAGGGACGGTAGAATAGATATTCACACCAGGAGCAACTACTTGCTGCATCCGGCTATCGGAGCTAGCACGGTTTGAGAAGCTAGCAATCTGGCTTTGACTGTTTACCGCACCCACCGTCAGACCATAATCAATTCCATAGTAACCAGGACTACCCGGCGAATCTAGCTGATCGTTTCCGGCAGCAGTAAGAACAATAACATTCCGATTAGCTGCATAAGCAAGAGCATCCCGGAGTGCTACTGAGTCAGTCCACGAGAGACTCATGTTAATTACACGAGCGCCGTTGTCAACAGCATAACGGATAGCATTAGCAAGGTTAGCAAAGTTTGTCCAGCGTCCATCACTGGTGGTGTCTGCAATTCTCACAGGCATAATCTGAGCATTGTAAGCAACCCCAGTCACCCCAAATTCATTGTTGAGAGCGGCGATAGTACCTGCAACGTGAGTACCATGAGTAGCCTCTGCTTGGGTAGGCATAATATTATTATTGCCCGTACCAGCGAAATTCCAGCCATTGATATCATCAATGTAGCCATTACCGTCATCATCGATGCCGTTTCCAGCAATTTCACGGGTATTGCGCCAGATATTCCCCTGCAAATCTGGATGAGTAATATCCACACCGTCATCAATCACCGCCACAACAATACCTTGTCCCGTAAACCCTCTGTTCCAGGCTTCGGGAGCATTGACCAAATCGTTCCCCCAGTTGTTACCTCCCAAGTCAGGAACACTAGCAAAAGGGGTTTGGTTGATGGCACCAGCAACAGCCGCTGCTGCATTCACCAAGCCGTAACCATAGGTGTTATTGAAATTAGGGTTGGAATTAATGTACTGGGTTCCGTCTAGACGTAGGCTGTAGTTGGTGTTGACATTGGTAGTATAGCGATAGACTTCAACGTAATAGCTTCCCGGTTTGAGGACACGGTTAATCACCTCGTTTGCTGCACCACTATTTTGCGATCGCGCAATTTCAGTCCCCCCAATATCCATCAATCTGACGTCAGCATCGCTACTCAGACCACTCACTGCCAGGTTAAGGGTTGTACTTTCACGTAGTTCAAAGCGGAAATAGTCTGTGGGGTCGTTGGAACCAACGAAATCATTCCAAGTTCGCCAACTGCGACTCACTTCTCCCAAGTCACGGGAACTGCTAATTGCACTACCGGGGTCTGTCGCAGTCCCCGATCCAGTTAGCTTTAAACGGTAGTTAGTGACTGCATTATTGTAGGGGTAAATCTGCACCAAGTAACTCCCTGCACTCAGTGTCCGGGTAATCGACTCCTGAAGGGAACCACTGTTTGTGGAGCTAGTAATCTCAGTTCCGTTACTATTGAGTAACCTGATATCTGCATCAGCACTGAGTTCACTCAGCGATATTCTGATATCACTGGAGTTACCAAGGCTGAAACGAAAGAAATCATTAGTGTTACCCCCACCAATTGCACCATCCCAGGTGAAGTCATAGCTACCACTAATCTCACCAATGTTATAAGCAGTAGAATCCCTGTCACCAAAGAAATCAGCTGGTAAATTGACAGGGGTGTTATTCAAGTCATCTTCACCAGTAGTCCCCGTCCTTAAGGACGGGGTCTTAATCTGTGGCGTTCTCGTCGATTCTACGAGGGTCTCCTGGTGATAAAATATCCTCCGCAGATTGGTGGCAATGTCAAAACTATTGATGACAGCCTCAGTGGCAACACTGGAACTACTTGCTGTTGCCAACACTATATCCAGAGCGTTGCTTGTATCTAAAGAACGTAATTCATCTGAGATATTTAGCATCGGCGCATAGATATCTTTTGTCGAAGCAAAATTTAATACCATAGACGCTCCCGATATTTTGGATATAGTATTTATTCTTTTGTAAAAAATTTACTATTAATTTAGCTTTTTTAGCTCTAGCTTTGTCAGCAAATTTACTATAGTTTATTATCTGTAATTTTAGTTAAAAAAATTACTATATTTAGATGCTTAAAGTAATAATACATACTTAATATGTTGTAATAAAAACACTTTTTAGATGCTAAACATACGAAAAATATAGGTATTTAAGCCTGCGTATGTCAGCTTTGATTGTATAGTTACACTTTATTTGGGGGTTTTACCTATATATCACCCCAAGAAATAAAATTTGGAATTCTTTCCGAAATCCTCCGAGAGAGCTTTGTAGTTGCAAATGTCAAAACAAACCAGACAAGCAATTGTTTGCACAACCACACAAAAAATCCAGAGGACAAACCATGACATCTGCTATTGATTTACAATCCACTCAAATCAACAAACCTGTATTGAGAAGAGGTTCCAGAGGCGAAGCTGTGAGAGAATTACAAACCTTGTTATATAACTATGGGGCTTATGAAATAATTTGTGAAAATGGTCCAAGCAGTGCTTATGTTGATGGGATTTTTGGTTCCATAACTGAACGTGCTGTCAAAGCATTTCAATACCAAGTATTCCTTGTAGAAGATGGAATTGTAGGTAATCAAACTTGGAGAGCGCTTTACAAAGGTGCGCCAGTTGATATGCCAGTTTTGCAATTAGGTAGCAAAGGTGAATTTGTCAAGAAAGTTCAAGGAAGACTATATCATGCCGCTTATAGTGGTCCAATTGATGGTAATTTTGGTTCTAGTACAAAAGTAGCTGTCGAAGCTTTGCAAAGGTCAACAGGATTACCAGTAGACGGGAAAGTAGGCGATCGCACTTGGTTTGAGTTAAGCAAGATTAGATATTTTGAGTGTGTATAGTTAAATAAACATACTTGATGCAGTTAGCACAAAGATTTCTAACTGCATATAGCAATCCTGTCTCAGTTGTAAGAATTAAAAGAACCAGATACCCGACTTCTGTGAGAAGTCGGGTATCTAATTTCTCACGAATGATGGGTGGACTGTTACCCTAGGAATACTCATACCCCTACATCCCGACAAACCAGAACCAGCAATCGACCTCTGCGGGATAAGCGACCCCCAGTTTGTAAAGTACTGTTGCAAACCTATCAAAAATCTTGAGAAATCACCTACAACACGATTATCTGCTCTAACCTAGTACCTTACATAAACTGGTGGTTAAAGTCATGATAAACGGTCAAAAATATCGCTTCGTCTGCACCCTAACCTTCGGGGATATCTACGGTCAAATCATTGTTTGGCTGATTACGATTACCCTGAGCTTGGCTGCAGCTATGGCACTAATGGGTGCAAGACAACCTGTATACGCTTTAGCAACCGTGGGACTAATTCTAGTATTGTCCCTGCCATTCTTACTTTTTGCTTTCGTTACCACGCTCTTAAATCACATTGAAATGATGCCTGTGGACTCCGTTACCAAAATGGAACCCATTCCTGGTAATGTTTCCCAACAACGACCAGCACAAGCAACTTGAGGTAATGAGAAATCAGAGGTTGATAATTGGGGATGGGATTCAAAACATATAAATGCAAAAAAAAGATTTTGAATTTCTCAACTTGAGTTTTGAATGTTACCCAGGGATTGATATCCCATATCCCCGCTTTCATTTTTCTCCCCACTCCCAAATTCCTTTTGAGATTCAAATTGAGATTCAAAACTTAAAAACTTCCCAAGAATTAACAGGGGAAGTTTTTTTTGCAGATAAGGATAGATGAAGAGCAGTTAGAAATATCGACTTATGCTGGAACACGATGTGATCATTGTCGGTGGTGGATTGGCTGGATGCAGAGCAGCAGTGGAAATTATCCGCAAAGACCCTAAGCTGAATGTAGCGGTGGTTGCTAAAACCCATCCCATTCGTTCCCACTCTGTTGCTGCTCAAGGGGGTATAGCCGCGACACTGAAAAACGTTGATGAAACTGACAATTGGGAAGCCCATGCCTTTGATACAGTCAAAGGTTCTGACTACTTAGCAGACCAAGACGCGGTAGAAATTCTCGTCAAAGAAGCGCCCGATGTCATCATTGACCTAGAACATATGGGCGTGTTATTCTCCCGTCTAGAAAATGGTACCATTGCCCAACGGGCTTTTGGGGGACATTCCCACAAACGTACTTGCTACGCTGCCGATAAAACCGGACACGCCATTCTCCACGAATTGGTAAGTAACCTGCGGCGGTATGGCGTTCACATCTACGATGAATGGTACGTCATGCGGCTTATCCTAGAAGACGGACAAGCGAAGGGTGTGGTGATGTTCCGCATCTGCGACGGTCACAGGGAAGTTGTCCGCGCTAAAGCCGTAATGTTTGCCACAGGGGGATATGGTCGGGTATTTAACACCACCTCGAATGATTTTGCTTCTACAGGTGACGGTTTGTGCATGACCGCGATCGCTGGATTACCCTTAGAAGACATGGAATTTGTGCAATTCCACCCCACCGGGTTGTATCCCGTCGGGGTGCTAATTTCCGAAGCAGTACGCGGGGAAGGCGCCTATCTGCGGAACAGTGACGGCGATCGCTTTATGGAAAAATACGCCCCTAGTCGTATGGAACTGGCACCCCGTGATATTACCTCACGGGCAATAGCCTTAGAAATTCGCGCCGGTCGGGGTATTCATCCTGATGGTAGTGCGGGTGGTCCGTTTGTCCATCTCGACCTCCGCCACATGGGACGGGAGAAAATTATGAGCCGCATCCCCTTCTGTTGGGAAGAAGCACACCGCCTCGTGGGTGTTGACGCCGTAAACGAACCCATGCCCGTCCGTCCTACTGTTCACTACTCAATGGGTGGTATCCCGGTGAATACTAACGGACAAGTCCGCAGTAGCGGTGAGGATGTAGTAGAAGGCTTCTTTGCGGCGGGAGAATGCGCCTGTGTGTCAGTGCATGGGGCAAATCGCTTAGGCAGTAATTCCCTACTAGAATGCGTCGTCTACGGACGCCGTGTGGGGGCTTATATCGCCCAATACGTGCAAGACCGCAAGCTACCCACCATAGACGAACAGCGCTACATTAGCCAAGCCAACGAACAAATCCAAGGCTTACTAGAACAACAGGGTGAGTACCGTATTGCTCAAATTCGGCAAACTTTCCAAGATTACATGACTGTTCACTGTGGCGTCTTCCGCAACGACAATGAAATGCGTGAAGGCTTGGTTAAAGTACAAGAATTAGAACAAAAATATTCGCAAATTTACTTAGATGATAAGGGAACCTGCTTTAACACAGAACTTATCGAAGCCTTGGAACTGCGGAGTTTGTTGGTTGTTGGACAAATGATTCTCTCCTGTGCCATTAACCGCAAGGAAAGTCGTGGCGCCCACGCCCGTGAAGATTATACCCAACGCGACGATAGCAACTTCCTCCAGCATTCAATGGCTTACTATTCACCCGCAGGGATTGATATCCAATATCGTCCAGTCACGATTAGTATGTTCCAACCCCAAGAGCGGAAGTATTAAGGGAATGGGGAATGGGGGGACAAGGAAGAAATTAAATTCCCTGTTAACTCATATCTTGCACTCCTGGAGGTAGAACCTCCCGATGCTTGTTCCCAGGTTGAACATGGGAACGAGAAATTAGGGCTGCCGCTGAGGTGCAAGATGTCAGTTGAGACAAAATGCGATCGCGTAAAGTTTCAAGTGGTTTATGGGTAGGGGCATCGCATTGCCATGCCCCTACGAATAAATCAATATTTATTTCGCATTTTTTTGGCGTAGGTTCTGAATATATTCAGTTGCTTCTCTAACGCTCAATGCCCGATTTGAATTACCTGCCCGGATATAGAAATATTCCTCTTGTCCATCCTTAATATAAACTGGTCGTGGGGATGGGGAAACGGTTATTCTACAAACATCTTTCCCTTCTACTTCCCCAAATGTAATTTGAATACAAGTACCGCAATCTTGACCGCAAGCGTTTAGTACAGCAGTCATCAGGTTATTTTCATAAATATCGCGGTTTTTGCGGGTATCAAATTTTTTGTTGTAGTCATATTCAATCCCCACGACTGAACCATCATCATCTACACCAAGTAATAATGTCCCGCCTTTTTCGACGTTTAAAAATGCGGCTACAGTATCACTAATGCGTTTGTTGAATTTCTCTTTTTTATTGCGGGGAATATCCCACCAAGCTGAGGCTTTAAAGTCTAGTTCGGCGCTTTCTCCTTGGGCAATTAAGGCGACTATTTCTGCATCTCCTGACAAGGGAGCAAAGGTACGATAGGCTGCTATTGCGGCTTGTTTTACCGTGTCTGTGACGATGGGAAAGGTGGTGAGAATGTAGGTGAATTCTTCTTCAGTTAAGCCATAAAGATGAGCGATGATTCCATCGAGTTCTGCTCGTAGTTTAGCGCGTTCTGTTTCTTCAGTGACGCCGTTTTTATGGGATTCTAATCCTACTTCTTGCGCTAGTTCGTCAAATTCTGGGGTGGTGCAGATGAGTTTTGCTGTGCGTTGTACAATGTCGTTGAAGTATTTGTCTCCTGTTGTTATTCGGGGGATTGGTAGTTGGTAAATGTAGAACATATTGAGAGTTGTAGATACCTTTTGTCGTATCATCCAATCCAGCGTAAAGCTGTTGGTAATAGCACATAGGAACAACATCTCTTGATTTGATATTCCTGTTTCAATAACTTTGAGTGTGGTACTGTTGACCTCCGTAAATACATTTTTTGGGGTAATATAACAAATTAAAGTGCGTGAGTCAGTGTTACGGGCAATGCGTCGATGTACCCAACGATACCCTTGGTAATCCATCAGTTGCCCTTTGTCTTCTGTACGACCAAGAAGAGCTTTTCTACCCTCTTTTTCATCAATCCAATAAATAGGATTTTCATCAGTTCTATTAAATTGATTAAAAAGCTTACCAGTGAACAAAGGTAGCCTTCCTGGTTTAAACTCTGTGTGAAATAAGCGGCGGTTTAAGTTAATATCCAATTCACGAGTTAACCGCAAATTCCACTTACCCTCTATCTTTTCACCCAGCAAGGGAAACTTGAGCATTTTCTCAGCGATGCGGATATCTACCTCGTTTTTAAACTCCATCACTGAAAGAGAATCAGGAGACAAACGGCGAATTAGTGGTACGGAAATTTTTACCTGTTCATCTTGATTATTGAAAAAAGTATCTAGTTGATTTACTCTAATAGCTTCACGCGGGTCAATGCGAAAAGCTGCCATAAATGAATCTGTATCTCTACCTTTCTCAAAGGTTAATAGACAGA
>JAYKJH010000142.1:0-9090 GCA_035285345.1 Nostocaceae cyanobacterium
TACCATTGAATAAAGGTATCTGCCAAGACCGACCAACTTTTTCTGCTCCCCGGACTCTTCCTTGTTTTAATAGCTGTCGGAGTCTTTGACAGCTAATATCTAGCAAAGAAGCTGCTTGTGTGGTGCCGACTACCATAATGACTCTAGCGCTAGAGAACGAATGTACTAAGCTTACTTTATTTAATTGAAGAACACAAGATGATTTTTTCCAGCATCATATTATTTATGCTGTTTTTAAGTTGACCTATTTAAATGGACAAAAATGCCATTTTGATAAATCAATTCTTAACAAAGACTGTCAGCAAAACGGGACTCAGTAAATAGTAATGACCCTTGGAGGATAAACCAACTTCCGAACCTAACACTTCCCGCTTAGTTTTACTGTAAAATCTCATACCGCCCAATAAAAAGGGTATGGAATCTCCTGCTGTATGACTGCTGAAGCTAGAATCCACTAAATAAAAGCGTCCTCCTGTTTTCAGTACTCGCGCTACTTCACTCAAAACCTGCTGGGGTTGGGGATAATGCAAGAAACTTATGGTATTGAAAACAGCATCAAACTGTCCTGCAGCAAAGGGCAGAGATTCCGCATTACCCTGAATATAAATTAGACGCGGATGGTAACGGTTCCTCTGTCGTGCTACCCGCAGCATTTGGGGAGATAAATCAAGTCCGGTGCCGCGCAATTCAGGAAACTCAGCCGCCAGACGTTCTAGCAGGCGTCCAGTACCACAACCTAAATCAAGTACACTTGGTTGTGGTGGGAAATCAACATAAGATAGAAGCCGTTTGTGAACAGCTTGGTAAAACACAGAGGGAAACAACCAATCATAACTTGGTGCCCAACTGTCAAATATTTGCTTTTTTTTATTGATAAATTCATTAGTCATCGGCGTCTTGCAGATAGAAGACCAACAACTGAATTATTTGCTGAAGCGTTGCACCTATGCTGGTGCTGGGGTAAAGCGATCGCTCTACCCAAACAGCTAAAGAGTTTGAAAACACTAATTATTTAAGTAGTCTTGTTACCCTAACATCGTATTCAGTCCCTTTGGGATGTTCGCTTTTAGCCTTTTGGAATGCCATCCCATCGGCTATTTCTTTTGACTCTGCTTCGATTTCGTACCGTGTCGTTTCCCTAGTAAGTGTATTGCCCACCTGGGTAGGAAATTCCTTGATATCAACTAATACTTCGTAGGTGTGAACCATTTTGGCACCTCCCATGTGCTTTATGCACGTATGCGGTGAAGAACTGTACCCAGTATATAAAAATGCAGAAATGCTAATTCTCAAACAAATACAATTCTTTAAACAAATACAACTCTTGATTAAGTAACTTATTAGTTGTTAATAAAAGCAATAAAAGCCCTGATTTTTCTACTCATCCCAATTCTCGCTCAACCTGCTCTTTTAAACTGTGGGTAATTAAACACTCAGTAAAAAGCACTGGAAATATCCACAAGCGCCAGAATTGTTGAGAAAATCGGGTTGTAGACTAGATTAACCACCACAACAGAGAAACATACCTTGCCCGATTTAATTCACCAGGTCCAATCACGTCTGGAGTTTATTCCCCAGAAATTTAACCCGCTTGTACTTCAGTTAACCCAGTGGTTACTACCAGTCTTATTACGGTTACGGTTTCGACCGTGGTTGACTGCCGGTATTGCACAGATTGAAGCGATAAATGCTGAGACATTGGTCAATTGCTACCAACAGTTTCAGTCGGGGAAAATTCGCTTTCTGATGGCATTTCGTCACCCAGAGGTGGATGATCCGTTGTGTATGATGTATTTGCTCTCGCGCATCGTGCCGAGGATTGCTCGCAAAAGTGGTATTAAGTTGCAATACCCAATTCATTCATATTTTATGTATGACCGAGGGATGACCTTGTGGGCTGGAAACTGGCTGGGTTGGCTCTTCTCTAGACTGGGAGGAATGTCGATTCGTCGCGGTAAACGCATAGACAAGATTGGTTTGCAAGCCGCAAGAGAGTTATTTGTGAATGGCAAACTACCTATTAGCGTAGCTCCCGAAGGTGCTACCAATGGTCATAGTGGTATTGTCAGCCAATTACAACCAGGTGTAGCTCAACTGGGGTTTTGGTGTGTGGAAGATTTGCACAAAGCTAACCGGGTGTCAGCAGTTTTCATTGTCCCCATTGGTATTCAGTATCGCTACCTTCAGCCACCTTGGGAAAAACTAGACTTGTTGTTGAGGGAATTAGAAGCAGATAGTGGCTTAGGAGTGTCCGGGACTTCCAAGAACAAGCTTGATGATGGGGATGCTCTGGAAGGGGAACCGAGAAGCGATCGCACCAGAATTTTCTCTCAACGGATATTGCGTTTGGCTGAGTATCTCCTTTGCCAGATGGAAGATTTTTATCGCCGTTTTTACCATCAAAATCTACCAGAACCGATATTACCTATATTAAATGCTGACCCATCCACCAGCCCCAATGAAGTACTCCACCAGCGGTTGCAAATATTATTAAATACTGCGCTTCAGGTCGCCGAGCAATATTTTGGCTTAGAGTCGCGAGGAAGTCTAATTGAGCGCTGTCGTCACCTAGAAGAAGCTGGCTGGAGTTACATATACCGCGAAGATATATCTTCTGTGGAAGCCTTGTCACCCTTCCAGCGGGGACTAGCTGACTGGATAGCCTCGGAAGCATCTATAAGGATGCAACATATGCGCTTGGTGGAAAGTTTTGTGGCTGTCACCGGAACCTATATCCAGGAGAAACCGACGCCGGAACGATTTGCAGAAATGGCGCTGCTGATGTTTGATATGATGGCACGAGTTAAGGGCAAAAAATATCCGGGTCGTCCCCGTTTGGGTTGGCGGTACTGTCAGTTGACAGTGGGTGAGCCAATTTCTGTGACTGCACGTTGGTCAACATATCAGACCAGTCGTCAGGCGGCAAGAGGTGCTGTTGCAGATTTAACAAGTGATTTGCAAATGGCTTTAGAAAAATTGATTTCCTAGACTTGCATTTTTATACAATTAATTGTCAAGCTTACTTGTCGTGATTGTTGTCAACAAAGGTAGAAAAAGTAGGAAAACTACAACAAGATAATCAGAGCATCATCCCGCCATTATTAAAGCAATTTCAATAATTTTTAGTGATTTTATATACAATATATATATTAATTGATACATTATTAATTGTTGAAATCATAGATACAATTTAGATTTTGAGTTCTAGAGCCATCCCAAATAGGTTGTGAACATATTTATGGTAGAGTTGAGAAGCCCTATCCAGTGTAACTTATCTAGAAACAATCGTTTATAATCTAGATAAAATTACGGTATATAATCGTATTTTTGCTTTATTTACTGTAAAAATTTTTACTATGAATCTTCGATAATTAATAAAATCAAATATCAATTATCTAACTTTTATATTAAGAGATATTTCTTATTTATTTAGAGAGTAAAAGTTATAAAAATTGTTTTTGTGAGATTTATAAAAATAGAATGTAAAGTAAAAACCTATGTAACTTTAAATATTTAAAGATTTAGTAAAGCTTCCCTCGCGACACTAATAACCACTGGCATGAAGTGTTAGTATCTCTTCGTAAAGGCTATAAAGTTATGCTGCGTTAAAACAATCTGTCATCAAAGACAGGTGGCAAAACTCACATATCTGAATAACTTAACTTTGGTCATCTACCTTGAGGATGAATTAGAAACAATGAAACCCAAAAAAAACATTTTTGCTCTTAGATGTTTAATAGTCATAATACCTATTGATCTAGGTGATTATTCTCATCTGTCTGTGGGAAAAATTAGTTGCAAATAACGCATTTGATATTGCACAAATAGAGACAAAAAACATTTTTAAGCTCCCAGTTCAGATTTTATTACCTGACTTAATTACTCCAAGGGTGTATCTAGTTTTTGCAAAAGTTGTTGGTCGGGATAAACTGCTATTGATTTTAACAAAAGCCTATTCCTGTCTAGATAAAATTCTCAGTTGATTCCCTTTTGGAGGAATGACTAATGAACAATACAGAGGTGACAAATATTTTCGACCATATTGCTACTAGTACAGGGACAGCTACCACCCTCTGTGTGGATGTGTTACCTGATGTTCCGGAAGTAACTAATTCGTCTTCTACGGCTGTGATTGAGCTGCAACTGCAAGTTCCCCTCAATGCTCAATTAGCACAGATAAGGAGAAAACAGACGAATGCAGGAGATTTGGTGGCTGACGCACTGCTGTTTGTAGCGCTGGATAGCTCAACCAAGAAGATAGTTGCTCTGGTTAATAGTGGAGCTATTCGTGGAGGTGTATTCTCCCCTAAACAACTCACCCCAGATGACATGGCAACGCTCTTACCTTTTAGCGATCGCGTTGTACAATTTCCGGTTATTTCCGCCTCTATATTTAAGGGTGTTCTAGAAAATGCTGTCTCTGACCGGGAACTAGTAACTGACCCTTTAGTCTCTCTACCCGTGCTGGATGGTCGCTTTGGTCAAGTTGCAGGTTTTAGTTTCACTTACGATCCTGTCCAACCTGAAGGTAAAAGAGTTATCAGTGCCGTATTAGATGATGGTACAAAGCTAATTGCTAATGGTTCAGTCGTATCTGCTGCCCCTGATATATCACTTGTGACTATTGGTTTTGTCGCGGCTGGTGGAGACAGCTATCCCTTGGCTGGTATTCCTTTTGAGGACCTCAACATTACTCCACAAGCAGCGGTAACTAACTATGTTACACAGGAGATAGAGGGGCTAATTACAGCCCAAGCTTATCCTGATGGCGACAATAATGGGCGAATACTAGCTCTTAGTTGTATCACTAAACCTGCTCCTAGCTGGAGCGTACTACCATTAGGTACTATGGGGGCAATTTCAGATACTCATCACAAGCTAGCATCCGTTGCATAATCAGCAAAGATTCATACTTTTGTTTTACTAGCTAAATTGGGCTTCGGAAGCAGAATTATCTAGCCCCACTGGTAAATAAGTCTAGTGAGGCTAATTTATCACCTAGGCTCTTAAAAATAAATAACTATTTCCGATATTTTTTCCTCAGACAGAGTTCAATATTAAACAGAGGTGCTTGCTATGAACAAACGAGTTGATATTAAAAATACACAAGAGTTTAACATTGCTTTGAATAGTCAACAATTGGATGAGGTAGTTGAAGCTATCATGGCTGGAAAATATTCTTGGGCTTGTGTCTTAACTTTACGTTTTGCTGGTTATAATCCCCTATTATACATTCCCTACCGCACCTACAACCGCTTGCTGAAAGAGAATAGCCAATTAGATAACTCAGCAGCCCGTACTAATCCATCCATTAATATTAGTAACCGACCGGCAAAAGACAATTCAGTATCTATATCTAGAAAAAGTGCCTAATTCATCATGAAAAACGCCATTCAACGGTAATTTATACATTAAATATTAGAGGATGTTTTAAAAGTTAAAAAGGGTAAAAATTATGGGGTAATTACAGATAGCTTAATTCTGAATTAGTGAGCTAGATCAAGATATTTTTGAAGTTTTTGAGCTAGTATCTGAACTTGTGGTAGTCTGACAATATTGTAATGATTACCAGGAATCACATGAGCATCTACTTTTTCTACAAATTCATTCCAGACTGATGCCAGGTCATTATTAGTTTCACTAGCTTGTATGATAATCATCGCACCTGAATAGAATTGAGGTTGATACTTTCCTAGAGCTAGAATGTTTAGTTTATTAATCTCTAATAAATGTTGAACTTCAGTTAAATCGAAGTCTTCTGACACCAGATTTTTTTGTTTAGCTTTTTCTAAAATATAGAGTAATTTTTCCTGGGGTGCTAGTTGTTTGATTTCTGATAAACAAGGCTCAAGCTCTTCACCAAGTAGCCACACCATCAGCACAGCATCATCATTTTCTAATTCAGATGTTGTAAAAAGAGGGTCAGAATCTACTGAAGCTAAGAAAGCAATTTGTTCGCCTTGACGAGAAAGTTGCTGTGCCATTTCAAAAGCCACTATACCACCTAAAGACCAACCTACAAGAAAGTAAGGTCCATGAGATTGAACAGTTTGTATTGCTTGGATATAGTAACTAGCCATTTGTTCAATGCTGGTATGAGGTTCGTTTTCAGGATTTAGACCAAAGGATTGTAAACCATAGACTGGTTGATCTAAATCCAATTGATAGGCTAAATCTTGATAGCATAGAACATTTCCTCCAGATGGATGAATACAAAATAAAGGAGGTTTATTACCTTGAGATTTGATTGGCACTAAAACAGACCAATCTAGAGAATCTGTTTCCAACCGCAGCAGATGGGCAATTTGTTCAATCGTTGAATTTTGAAAAAGTGTTGCTAAAGATAACTTTTTGTGGAATTGTTGTTGAATTTGAGACATGAGACGGACAGCTAGGAGAGAATGACCGCCTAATTCAAAGAAGTTGTTGATTACTCCCATAGGATTGATGCCAAGCAAATCAGACCATATTTGTGCTAATTTTAGTTCTATGGTATCTCTGGGAAGAATTAACTTTCCTTCAGTACTTAAGTCTAAATTAGGAGCCGGTAAAGCTTTACGGTCTATTTTGCCGTTGGGTGTTAAGGGGAAATCTTTTAATAACATAAAGGCAGAAGGTACCATATATTCTGGTAGCTTCTGTTTAAGATATTCTCGTACTTCATTAGTATTCAATCTTGCATTGTCACCAACGATATAAGCTACTATCCGTTTGTTTCCAGTAATGTCTTCCCTAGCTATAACCACAGTTTGTTGGATTTGAGGATGGTTGTTGAGAACAGCTTCTATTTCTCCTAGTTCGATGCGGAAACCTCTAATTTTGACTTGATTATCGATGCGACCAATAAATTCGATATTACCATCAGGGAGATAACAAGCTAAATCGCCTGTTTTATAAAGACGACCTTCACCAAAGGGATTAAGAATAAATTTTTCTTCTGTTAATTCTGGTCGGTTAAGATAACCTCTGGCTAGTCCATCTCCACCAATGTATAATTCACCAGACACTCCTATTGGCACTGGTTCCAGGTGTTGGTCTAGGATATAGGTTTGAGTGTTAGCTAAAGGACGACCTATGGGAATAGTATTCAGATTTTTGATATCTGTGGGAATACGATATAACGTTGCATCTACAGTGGCTTCGGTCGGTCCGTAAGTATTGATTAAAACTGAATGATGTTTTTGACTAAGCCAGAGTTCCACTTGAGTGAGCTTCACCTCCTCTCCTCCAATAATAACTAATCGTAAAGAGGTAGGTAGTTTTAAATTCTCTAATTTTAGGTCAGTTGTTAACTGAGACCAGTAAGCGGTGGGCAAGTCTAAGACTGTGATTTGCCACTCGTTACATTGTTGCAGGAAAATTGCCGATGATTGAATCATCTCCTCAGTTCGCAGCACCAAAGTTGCTCCTGATGTCAAGCTAGGATAGATTTCCTCTGCTGCTGCATCAAAGCTAATTGAAGCAAATTGTAGGACTTGATCGCGATCGCTCAGTTCAAAATTTTGGCAGATTATTTGGTTGAAATTCACCAAAGCTTGATGTTCTATCATTACCCCTTTCGGTTGACCAGTAGAACCGGAAGTATAAATGACATAAGCCAAATTCTCTGAACCTACTTCGGTAGATAAATTTTCTGTGCTGTATTGTTCAATCAGTGCCCAATCTTTATCCAAACATACTATCTGTGCAGTAGATGACGGTAATGATGACAATAAATGCTGTTGAGTTAATAACACCTCAACTTTTGAATCAGTCAACATATAACTTAATCTTTCGCCTGGATAATTTGGGTCAAGCGGCACATAGGCTCCACCGGCTTTTAATATCCCTAATAGTCCAATTATCATCTCAAGGGAACGTTCTACACAAATCCCTACTAAGGATTCAGGTTTTACTCCCAAGCTTTGGAGATAATGTGCTACTTGATTGGCTTTTTGATTTAACTCAAAATAAGTTAATTGTTGTTCAGCAAAGACTACCGCGATAGCATTAGGGGTGAGTTTTACCTGCTCTTCAAATAATTGATGAATACATTTAGTTTGGGGATATTCAATATGATTATTATTCCACTCTACTAATAATTGATGGCGTTCGGTTTCGCTCAATAAGGGTAATTGATTTACAGTCATTTGCGGATGAGCAACAATCGCTGATAATAAGTTCTCAAAATGACTAGCCATCCGCTCAATCGTTGAGTCATCCCATAAATCTGTATTATATTCCCATTCTCCTTCTAAGCCTTGAGAAGTTTCCCTCATCGATACAGTTAAATCAAATTTAGAAATCGAGCTTTCTTGATATAACTGATGACAAGTTATTCCTGGTAATTCTAGCTCTACTACCGGAGGTTGGAGAATAAACATTACTTGAAATAGGTAGGAATAACTTAAAGACCTTTGGGATGGTAATACTTGTTCGAGCAGTACGTCTTGATGTTCATACGCTTTAAGTGTCGTTTCTTTAACTTGGTGGAGTAATTCCAAGAAACTAGGATTATCTTCAAAATTACTTCTTAACACCAATGTATTCACAAAAAAACCTATCAATGACTCGATTTCACTGCGGTTACGATTAGCTATTGATGACCCAATTAAAATGTCTGATTGCCCGCTATAACGATATAGTAATGTGGCAAAAGCAGCCCACAAAGTCATAAACAAGGTTTTCCCTAACTCATTGGCTAGATTCTGGATTTTTTGGGTTAACTCTGTGTTTAAGAGAAATCTTTGGCTTTTCCCTTTGTGGGTCTGTATATTGGGTCTAGTGCGGTCTGTAGGTAGTTGTAATAATTCTGGAGCATTTTGCAATTGTTGTCTCCAGTAATTGAGTTGATTTTCTAAGATATCTCCCCTTAACCATTGTTTTTCCCAAAGGGAAAAATCTGCGTATTGAACTGGTAATTTTTCTAAAGGCGATGATTTTCCTTCCAGAAAAGCTTTATATAAAATTGAGAGTTCTTGATTCAATATTCCTATTGACCAGCCATCTGACACTATATGATGCATTGTTATTAATAACACATATTCAGTTTTTGTTAACTGCCATAAACTACATCTGATTAAGGGTGCTGTTTCTAAATTAAAAGGAATA
>JAYKJH010000143.1:0-15678 GCA_035285345.1 Nostocaceae cyanobacterium
TCGCCTGTACCACCTCGCAGGAGATCATCTCCGCTTAAGCCCCAGAGGATGTCATTGCCCCCCTGACCATTGATCACATCATCAGAGTTATCAAATCCTTTAACTTTATTGTCAAGGTCATTGAGAAAGGTGACCCGGTTTAACCCTAAGTTGGGTAGGATTTGGTCGAGTTGCCACTCAGCATTGAATACATCAAAGTTGTCCTGAGCAGTGGTGTTGCCATCAAACAGGATATTTCCAAGTCCATTCTGCCAGTTATCCAGGTTCTCCAGGGCAAAGTCATTGAGAATGACCTGGGGACTATTCACTGTATCGAAGGAGATGAGCAGATTATTACCTTGTTGAGTGAGCAGCAGATTGCGAGCGATCAGACCTTCGCCCTGAAATTGCAAAATATCTACTTCGTCGGATGAAACAGGAGGTTGTTTACCAAAAGCCCCAACTCCTCCAAAGTCAGTTACGGAATCGATTCCATCACCAAAAGTAAACCGGAAGGTATCCTGCCCACTACCACCCGTCAGACTGTCGTTCCCAATCCCACCGAGCAAGACATCATCCTCAGCTTCACCGTTTAATCCATCGTTCCCAGTTCCACCATGCAAAGTGTCTTTGCCTGTACCGCTGAACAAAACATCATCACCTGCATCGCCATAAAGCTGGTCTGCCCCAGCCCCCGCTTCTAGCCAGTCCTGCCCATCGTTGCCATTCAGGGTATCATCACCGCTGCCGCCTTCCAGGTAATCATCACCTTGTCCGCCAAGGAGTTGGTCATCGCCTTCAGCCCCGTAGAGAAAGTCAGCGCCATCTCCACCGTCCAGAGTGTCGTGACCTTTGTCACCGTTCAGATTATCATTGCCAGCATTCCCCAAGAGTTGGTCATCCCCTGCGCGACCATCCAGGAAGTCGTCACCATCTAATCCACTGAGAATATTGTTGATGTCGTTGCCGATCAGTCGATCGCTAAATTGAGAGCCTTCTAAGTTTTCGATCGACTGATACACATCCCCTCTGGCATCTCCAGTTGCACCTCTACCTGTGTAGAGGTTGGCAATGACACCCAACGCAGAGGTGGAGTAAGAAACGGTGTCGTTGCCTGCACCACCATCCAACAGATCGGCACCGATACCGCCAATTAGCAGGTCATTGCCAGCTTCACCCAAGAGCGTGTCGTTTCCAGCTTCACCAAAGATAGTATCATTTCCGCCTCTTGCCTCGACTCGATCGTCGCCATCACCTGCATAAATGACGTTGACGTTGCGATCGCCAATAATGCGATCGTTAAAAGCAGAACCAATGACATTTTCGATATTTTGCAGTTGATCCGTATTACCAAAACCATCCTGAGCCGTGCTTGCTTCCAGGTTGACAGAGATAGCACCCGTATCATTGCGGTAACTAGCAGTGTCCAGCCCCTCACCGCCATCCAACAGGTCATTTCCAGCACTACCTATTAATTCGTCATCACCCAATTCTCCGTAAATCTGGTCATTCCCGTTGCCGCCATCCAAGGTATCGTTTCCTTCAGTGCCGGGGGTGGCAGTTGTGCGAACATCAGGTAAGTCAAAGGAAGAATCACCCCAAATTTGATCGTCACCATCACCACCTTGAATTGAATCGGCATTTCCACCACCGCCGATAATATCGTTACCCGCACCACCTAAGATGATGTCTGCCCCTGGGTTACCACTATCTCCACTTAAAATGTCATCCCCAGCACCACCATCAATCCAATCATGATCACCACCTCCAGTGATGTGGTCATTACCTACTCCCCCTGACAGAACATCGTTGCCAGCACTGCCATGAATGCTGTCATTGCCCGCTCCACCTCGCACAGTGTCATTACCAGTATCGGCAACAATGATTGAACCTTGGGTTAACTCAGAGATAGAATTGATGATTTCTATCAGATCGTCACCATCACCACCCTTCAAATAAGCTGATGTCAGAACACCATCTAAAGTAAGTGTGTCATTTCCATCGCTGGCAGATGCTCGAATGACACTAAATACTCCTCCATTGGTTCCAGGACCAAAGAGCTGTGTAACTCCATTCGTAGTAACTTCAACTACTTCATCAGCTGAAGTACCAGAGATGTGCTTGATATACACCGTCTCATGGGGATTGGTTGCCTGAGGAGCATAAGCGCCAATATCTAAAAGTAGTGATCCATCCCCTTGAACACTGGCTAATTCAGGATTAATCCTGAACCAAATGCCTACAGTATCTGTATTGGGATCACCCTGAATATAAAAGCGTCCATCAACTTGTCTTGAATAGATCCTCCCTGTATTGGGATCAAACAGTAAACCGGACTTAAAGTTATATCTGAGGTTTAAGTCTTTTGTCCCTTCTTCTGGATTAATATCTCCTCGATCATTACCAAAACGTAAACCACCATCTCTGTCCAGAATCTCAATTTTAATTGCAATTTCGGAACTGGAAGTATTGGTTGAAAAATTCCATCCAAGATTTTTGGGATTAGAGTTTTCTGGAGCATTTCTATCTGGAAACACTTGACTATCTAATGTAACTTTGGCCTGAAAATCGGCTGAGTCACCACCATCTAAACGACCAATGTCCTTAATCTCATCAATCTCTAACGTGATTTTTTGCAAAGATTGAGTGGCTAAGAGCGCTCGCTCAGCATTAATTCGACCACCAGACACAGTTTTTCCAGCTAGATTTGGGGTCAAATCAACTGTATCCATGATGATTTTCTTGACTTCCCAAGGACTCAGAAAAGGCTTTTCTGCAAGTATCAGTGCGGCTACACCTGAAGCATGAGGAGCTGCCATAGATGTGCCAGTGAGAAAACCATATTGGTTGCCAGGTAGAGTACTAAAAATATTAGTCCCAGGAGCGCCTACATCAACTGTAGTAAAACCAAAATTAGATCCTGGATTAGACTTATCATTTAAGTCGGTGTTTTGAACAACTAAAATGTTGGATAGATCAATGGTTTCAGTTCCATCAGGCTGAATATCAAGATTCAGACCATCATTTCCGGCTGCTGCAATAAACAGAATTCCTGCATTATTAGCTTGTTTAAGAGCGTTCACAAACCTGGCATTACGGTTGTTCCACCCACTTGCACTGTAGTTAATGATATTTGCACCATGCCTGACTGCATAATCAATTGCATTCACTACAAAATTAACAGATAATACTCCATTTTGATTCCCAGCCTTCAAAGCCATTAAATTGACATTTGGACTAACACCAGCAACACCAACTCCATTATTTGTCACAGATCCAATGATGCCAGCAACATGTGTTCCGTGCCTGTTATCATCAAGTGGATCACTATCATTATTTACAAAATCAGCACCAAAAACATCGTCAGTAAATCCATTGTTGTCATCATCAATGTTGTTACCAGCAATCTCGTTGGGATTACGCCACATGTTGGCATTTAAGTCCTCGTGGTTGAAATCAATGCCTGTGTCGATAACAGCAACAACTACGTTACGGCTACCTTGCTGAATTGCCCAAGCTTCTGGGGCATCAATGTCAGCATCATTAGTACCGCCCGTGTGCCCAGTATTATTAAGACTCCATTGAGCATTAAAATCAGGATCATTGGGAATAAATGATGTCGTCATGAGGTATCTCCTTATGTTTAAAACAAAGTGGTGAGAAAACTGCTATATTCAGTTTTTACTTCTACATCGGAGCAATTTCCACCTTCTTGAAAGTATTTGAAGCGATCGCGACTCACACAAAAATTGCTATTCCCTTCCCATAGCGAACGATTTCCCTCGCTATGGGCAAAGTAGTAATACACGTTGTTGTAACGCAGGTCGCGATCAAGTACATTCTCGCAACCACCTGGACTTAGATTCCACCAGCCTTCGGCAACCCAGGGAGCACAGTATTTTTTGCAAACATATCCACTGTTTCGAGATTGCCCGCAGCAGTCTAATGCTTGATCCATCTTGTAGGCGATCGCAACATACACCGTTTCCCCTGTGCGGTTACACACTCTAAGGTCAGCAAAGCTTGCTTTCTGAGTCAGCAAAACCATCACAATGCTGATTGGCAAGACAAATGGGAAATAATTGGAGCGAAATGTGAAAAATTTCATAGCTGCATCTTTACTTCATCGATAAATTTAAGGTCTCTATTTGTTACTGCGTACCTCAACGCAACTTTTTACACCTCAAATCGTAAAGAAAAATGAAGTACCACTCTGCAAATAATCTCTTTGTCATACGTGTAACTAAATAGGGGTGTGAGCAACTGGCTGAATGGCAATAGACTCACTCACCTATCTAAATAGCCCCCTAGCACTCGTGCATCTGTATGGACGAACTGGATAAATACCTGCGTCAACTGGTTGCTCAAGCCTGTGCTGCTCCACCGGGAAGCGTGGAGCGGCAACAAATCCTGCAAGAGATTCACCAACGAGTAATGCGATCTGGCAGACTTTGGCAGAAGGAGAAGTCGAAACCTTACTATGCCGATGCGTTGCAGGATATGTGGGAGTACTGCTTCCAACATCTAGATGAATACGATCCCCAGATCAATGAGTTCATTACCTGGCTGAACGATCGCTTTGGTAATAATCTCAGAAGCTATGGCGATCGCACCTATCGGCAGCGTAACCGTCAGGCTCCATTATTTCAAACTGAAGACGGACAAATAGTTCATCCCATTGATGGCTTAGTTGCTCCCCCCGACATACAGCCTGTTTTGGAAATCTGGAATGCAATATTGGCTTGGGTAGAGTCTGATCCAGAGGGTATTTTGCACAATACCTGCTTTAAAAATCGTCCTGAGATCAATGCTCAGGTTTTGCTCTTGCAGCAGCTTTCTCCTCAAAAGGTTTCGTGGGATACCATTGCCGCCAGATTTAACCTTTCACCCAAAGATGCCAGATATCTGCCACAGTGGTATAGCCGTCATTGCAACCGACTCTTAAGGCAGTTTGGTAAGGATCGGGGATACATCGATTGACACTCCCCGACCTGAAGGTGCGGGGATTATTGATTCAACGAGATAAAATTTCCTGGAGATAATCATTGTCATGATTCATGAATCGCGATCGCCCAACTCTTTTCTAGTTCCAATGCCTATTACGGAAGCAGCTCATCAGGTGGCACAGAAATTTGCCCGTCAGCAACCAACGCCTCAAAAAGCGGAGCAAATTTATCACAACACTCTGGCGGTCTATGCTGTGCATCATTACCTGCAAATTTTAGGTATTCCCACAAACTTAAGCGCTGGGGATTGCTGGAATCCAGTGGTACGATTGGCGCTAGATGTTGCTGACCTGGAAGTGACCGGGCGGGGACGATTGGAATGTCGTCCTGTAAAGTCAGATCAGGCCGTCTGCACAATTCCTCCAGAGTCTCAAGCAGATCGAATTGGATACATCGTAGTCACAATTGACGATGAACTACAGCAGGCAACCTTAGTGGGATTTGTGGAGCAGGTTTCAGGTGCAACTCTATGGCTCAGAGATTTGCGATCGCTGGCACAATTACCGGCTTACTTGCAACAAGTTGAACCTAAAATCGTTCTCAGTCGATGGTTTGAGGGCATTTTCTATGGGGCATGGCAAACCTTAGAAGCAGTGTTTGCTAGCCCTCTGGATGATGTTGCCTACGCGGGATTTAGCAATTTAAGAAGTTCCCAAATCAGACGGGCAAAAACCCTCGATTTTGGACTTTTGCTCAACCAGCAAACTGTTGCATTGGTTATTGCCATCCAGCCAGAAGCAGAAGCAGCATCCATAGGAGCAAACTCTATCAATGTGTTAATTCAGGTTCTGCCAATGGGGCAGGAAAAACAGTTACCACCCGGTCTGAAGTTGAAGGTTAATTTAGAATCCGAGAGCGCAGAGGTTGAAGCGAGAGAAGCCGACAGCCTGATCCAGTTGGAGTTTAGCGAACTTCTCGGTACTCTGGTAACTGTCCAGGTTCAACTGGCAGATTCTATTGTCACAGAAGAATTTATTCTCTAGTATACTAGTATAAAATTGTGGCGACAGGCATCTAGCCAGACACAAAACATGGAAAAACGAGTGATTTTCAGGCTGGGTGATGGTGATTTTAGGCACGGCTTTGAGCTTGTAACCCTGGAAATTAGTCAAAATCAGCCCGATCAATCATTGCAGAAAACTCAGTTCCAGAGCAGATTACCGCCTGCCCCCGATTTACCTGGGCTGTATCAACAATGGCAACACCACTGTCAAACCTTGTTCCTGAATTCTCCACTCTGGTCTGGCGACCGAGGGTTTAAGAAAGGTCAAGTCACAAATGTCTCTGTGCAAGAATTCGATCGCTGCACCAATGACTTGCGCGAGCGGTTCAATCAATGGCTGCACCTGGAAAATTCTCACTTCACTGCGGCAGAACTAGTAGAGCAGATTGGCAGTGAACCTGATAGTGAAATTTACCTGGTGATCCAAACGGGACAATTGCGATCGCCCGAAATCCGCAATATTATCCATCGCCTTCCCTGGCATTGGTGGGAGATTTTCGGCGATCGCCATCCCCTTGAATTTACCTTCAACTTTACAGACACTCCTGCAACCAATGTCCAGCCTGAAACGTTTCCCATATCCGGCAGACTCCGCCGAGTTAAAATTCTCAGCATTTTGGGAGATAGCCAGAATATCCATGTGGAAAAGGACCAACAACTGATTGCAGAGTTACGGACAAAGGGAGCATCTCCCGTTTTCCTGGCTCAACCTCAACGGGATGAGCTTATGCGTCTGTGGGATGAATCCTGGGACATTCTCTGTTTTTCAGGACACAGCGAGAGTGATGCAGACTATCAAACGGGTTGGCTAGCCATTAACCCTCAAGAAACAATCTCAATTGAGGAACTGAAGAATGCGCTCAGAACTGCTCGAAATCAGGGATTACAGCTTGTCATTTTCAACTCTTGCAATGGCTTAGGGCTAGCACAAGCCTTAACGCAGATTAACCTGCCTTATCTGCTGATTTGGCGAGAACCTGTCCCTGATCGCGTTGCCCAGCAATTTTTGCACTATTTTCTCCAATCGTTTGCAATGGATAAATCCCTCCATACTGCGATGCGCGAAGCAAGGGAGAAACTACAACTGACGGTAGGACGCTATTTACCGGGAGTGACAGGATTACCCGCGATCGTCCAAAATGCATCTCAAGCACCACCGATCTGGACACAAATCCGCCGAACCGGGGGTAGAATCACCAGCACAAACTGGTCTGTAGTAAATCCGGAATCTCGTCAAGAGGCTGAAAATCGCCAGATTTTGCTGAACAAAGTCAATAACTCATGGATTAAGAAGGTTCTAGAAACCTCATTACAAAGCCAATTTAGAATTGAATTGGGGTTGGAGGAACAGTTTGATGCGATCGCGCTACCCTGCCAGATGGCATGGGAAACCCCCGATCATCACAGGCGCATTCTCCCTCATGGTACGCGAGTGGTTGATAAGTTTGACGAGTTGGGTCTAGGACGAACCCTCCTAATTTTAGGAGAACCCGGATCGGGAAAAACAACCATGCTTCTTGAACTGGCGCGTGATTTACTAATAGATGCTCAGTCAGACGTAACGCTGCCTATCCCCGTTGTATTGAATCTTTCTTCCTGGGGGATGAACCCTCCCACTAAAACCCTTGCCCATTGGCTGGTAGAAGAGCTTGGCAAACAATATCAGGTGCCTCAGATTCAGGGCAAGCCTTGGGTTGAGCAGCAGAAACTTCTCCTCTTGCTAGATGGCTTAGACGAAGTAAAAGTGGCGCAACGAGAACTATGTCTGAAAGCCATCAACGACTTCATTCAGACCCATGTATGTACTGAAATTGTCGTTTGCAGCCGCTTGCAAGATTACCACAATCTCTCAGAAAAACTTCGCTGTCAAGCTGCCATCTATCTCCAACCTCTGACCTCAGAACAAATTCAGTCCTATTTTGAACAGGGAGGAAGCGAACTGGGTGCCCTCAAAACCATATGGCACGATGATGACATCTTTCAAGAACTGGCAACTAACCCCCTGATGCTCAACATCATGACGATCGCTTACCAGGGGGTGTCACTCACCGATTTGCCGAAAATAAATTCCTTAGCCGAGCGTCGTCGGCACTTGTTTGATACCTACATTACCAGGATGTTTAATCGCCGAGGTGGTAGCCAAATTTACTCTAAAGAGCGAGCGCTGCACTGGCTAACTGTCCTAGCTCAACAAATGGTATACGAGTCTCAAACTATATTTTTGATTGAACAAACACAGCCTGAAGCTTGGTTAAAAACCAGAACCCTGAAATGGCTTTATCGTCTTAGTGTAAGTTTAGTGATTGGTGCGATCGCGGGTCTAGCATCAGGTTGTCATTTTGGCGTGCTGATGACTAAAAACAATTTTCTTGAATTAACATCCTTTGTACTCACTGGAGTAATCGCTGGAATCATATCTGGAATACTTTCAATCATCATACCTGGGTTACTCTCTGGATTGATCTTTGGGGTGATTGTTTGGCTCATCGCTGGTCATCGAGTACTAAGAACACAGCCTGATTTCATCAGCCTATTATCCCCCTTGCTAATTGACGGAACTGTTTTGGGAGTATATTTGAGTCTCATCCGTGGAAAAATAGAACAGATTAAAATCGTTGAAATTATAAAATGGTCTTGGTCAGGAGTTAAAAGTTATGCCAGAAATGGAGTTATTTTAGGGTTGATTTATGTCCTCATGCGGATACTATTTTTTCCGGATCGATATGCAAACCGCCACTATTTTTTTCTGCTTGAACTGCTGATTTTTAGTCTTATCTCTGGATTAGTAGGTGGTTTGAGCAGAGGCGCCAAAATCGAAAAAACAGTAATTCCAAATCAAGGAATTGGGCGTTCTGTCAACAATGCTAGATTCCTGTTCATGATTTTTGCACTCATCGGAATTGTCTTCGCTCAGTTTTACTCAGATGGCATACTTGAAGGAATTAGTCTGGGATTAGCTGTTGGAATACTTGCTGCATTAGCAGGTGGGCAACGATCAGGTTTCACTCTAATCCAGCACCTCACGCTACGGGTCATTCTCTGGTGGAAACACGATATTCCCTGGAATTACGCTCGGTTTCTTGACTATGCAGCGGAACGAATCTTGCTAAAAAAGGTTGGCGGTGGCTACATCTTTATCCATCGTTTGCTTCTGGAACATCTCGCTTCGATTCCCAAATAAGCGAACCTCGAGCGATCGCCTCCACTCGCAGGTCTGGTAATTTATGCTTATATCATGTCCGGGAAATCGCTTACGATAAAAAAAGTGAGTGCAAAGATGACTAATGCCGAAACGAATTAGTGTAGCCGTAAAGGCACAACGCACGTTGTACCCCTACTAATCAACTCCTAACTACAAATCATCTGGAATTACCCACTTTGGTGGTTCCATCAGCTTCTTCAATCTTGCTGCTTCCGCAATTTCCAACATTTTATCTAATGAAGTCTCAGCAATAAACTGAGATGCTGATGCTTTAAACTCTAAATTGGGGCATTTATCACCCAAAACGCAGCCATTAACGCAGGCTTCTTTACAGTTAATTTGATTTTCTGGTGCGGTTTGTTCCACGGTTTTCTCCTCTGTTGTGGGTAATGTCACCCGATATTTACAATTTTACCTTTGGTGATTGGGGGGGTGTGCTAAGGATGATGGAACCACAGATGAACACTTCGGAACACAGATAGGGTGCTACGCTAACGAATAGATGGGAGTTATCAGCAATCTAAAATCTAAAATAAAATTTCTCGATGTCTCAAACTTTCGCTACTAGTGGAACTATCGCTGCGATCGCTACTGCTATTGTCCCGCAACAGGGTAGTGTGGGTATTGTGCGGGTTTCTGGTTCCCAAGCAATGTATATCGCTCAAACCCTGTTTTATGCTCCGGGAAAGCAAGTTTGGGAAACTCACCGCATTGTTTACGGTTACATACGTCATCCCCAGACGCAACAAGTAGTGGATGAAGCGTTGCTGTTAATTATGCTTTCCCCCCGTTCTTACACTCGTGAGGATGTGGTGGAATTTCACTGTCATGGTGGTATCATGGCGGTGCAGCAGGTGTTGCAATTATGTTTGGAGAATGGCGCCAGACTCGCGCAACCGGGAGAATTTACCCTGCGAGCATTTTTGAATGGACGCCTTGATTTAACCCAAGCTGAGAGTATTGCAGATTTGGTGGGTTCCCGTTCTCCCCAAGCAGCACAAGCAGCGTTAGCGGGGTTACAAGGTAAATTAGCCCATCCCATCCGCCAATTACGCAATAACTGTATGGATATTTTGGCAGAGATTGAGGCTCGGATTGATTTTGAGGAAGATTTACCACCTCTGGATGAAGCAGGAATAGTCAACCAAATTCATGAAATCTCATCACAATTGCAAACAATTATCAATACGGCAGACAAGGGAGAATTGCTACGAACAGGGTTGAAAGTAGCGATAGTCGGGCGTCCCAATGTGGGAAAATCGAGTTTGTTGAATGCCTGGAGTCAGAGCGATCGCGCCATTGTCACAGACTTACCAGGAACTACCCGCGATGTGGTGGAATCTCAATTAGTAGTAGGTGGAATCCCCGTACAAGTACTAGATACTGCTGGTATCAGAGAAACCCAAGACCAAGTAGAAAAAATCGGTGTTGAACGTTCTCGCAATGCTGCCCAAGCCGCAGATTTAGTATTATTTACCATAGACGCCACTGCTGGCTGGACGGAGGCTGACCAAGAAATTTACACTCAAGTAAAGCACCGTCCGTTGATTTTGGTAGTTAATAAAATCGACCTGGCATCACCAGATAAAATACAATATCCCAACAGTATTACCCAAATTGTCACTACCGCTGCTGCCCAAAATCAGGGTATAGATGGATTAGAGAAAGTAATTTTAGAGACAGTGCAGGCTGGAAAAACCCAAGCTGCAGATATGGACTTAGCGATTAACCAACGCCAAGCAGCAGCACTGATACAAGCGAAAACATCACTAGAACAGGTGCAAGCCACAATTGAGCAGCAACTACCCTTTGATTTCTGGACAATTGACCTGCGAGGGTCGATTCAAGCGCTAAGTGAAATTACGGGAGAAGAGGTAACAGAATCGGTGCTGGACAGAATTTTCAGCCGATTTTGTATAGGGAAATAAGCGCCAGAAAACTATCTAAATTTAATCCAAATCAGGAGTATTTTATGCTAACAGTAACTGTAACTAAGAAAGGATATACAATCATTCCACCAGAAATTCTGAATTTACTGAACTTACAACCAGGCGACAAGATTGATTTTATTGTGGCAGAAGACGGCAAAGTTTATATGCAGCCTGTCAAAGTTAATGTAGAAACCTTAAAAGCTATTCTCTATAAATCAGAGAGAAAAGCTGTATCAATTGAAGAGATGGAGGAAGCTATACTCAAAAATAGTGGACAGATGCCATGAAAGGCATAGATACAAATATCCTAGTACGCTACCTAGTACAAGACGAGCCAACACAAGGGGAATTAGCAGCAGCATACATTAGCGAAATCAAAGCCAGTGGGGAAACCTGCTTTATTAATAATATTGTTCTGTGTGAACTTGTATGGGTTTTGAAATCCGTTTATAGCCTTTCCCGTTCTGGTAAAGTACAGATTTATCTGTGTTCCAGAAGTGTTGATCTGTAGTTCATTATAAGAAACCCTATATAAGTTAAGCAGGAATCATACTATAGCGGTTCCTAATCCTATGAGGTAGATTTCAAGAAACTGAGAATTGCAACTTAAAGAAACCATTTCAATATCTGTTTGCGTGAGCATAGCATCTAGACAGTCCCAGCCCTGGTTTTCTGCAAGAAACCATTTCAATATCTGTTTGCGTGAGCATAGCATCTAGACAGTCCCAGCCCTGGTTTTCTTCCCAAACTAAGGACATAATCGACTATAGCGTTTCAAGGGTAGGGGTGAAGTACAGATTTATCTGTGGTTTAAACCCCGTCCTTAAGGACGGGGTTTCATGTACCTCAGTAGACTAGGAAACGCTATAAAAATCCAAAAATATCTGCTCCGGTGCTATATTCACATTTACCCCTAATTGTCAACCGTATTCAAATTCCTCGAAAATGTTTATCTTAAGTAGGCAATTTTTGGGTTGATTTTCCAGCGAATCGACAACGCAATTACAAGGGTTTCAACGCTATGAATCAAAATAGTTACACCTCTCCACCAGTCTTAATCTACTGCAGGCTGAAAGTACTGCTACTATGTAGTGCAAGATTTAGTATGTCAGGTTTTTTTGACAATATTACAGTTTTATTCTTTTAATTTTATAATTAATTATGGATGTGTTATTAATTAAAATTATATATTAGCCCAAACACAGGCGATCGACGCGAAGCTCAGCACCGTTTCATTAAAAACCGGAAAAATTGCAGCGCCTCTAAACCAGTTAGTGGGTTTAACACTGAAAACTTGGCGGAAAAATCGCCCCATATGTTAAGTCGTATACCAAAATCCCTACTTTTCATGGGGCGATATGAACGGATTTGCGATCCGTATTTTTAGACGTTTAGACCCAAACGTTACTGCTATCTCGGTCTTCCCAGGGTAGTAATGTATAAAACAGCCTCATCAGCAGGAATACCCAAGACTTCATTCACCTGGTCGTCAAAAAAGCCACCGATGCCACTGACGCCGACATTCAGACGCATCGCAGCTAGATTTAGCCTTTGTCCCAAGTGACCAGCATCCATGTGCAGGTAACGGTAAACTCTGTCACCATACTTGGCAATGGCAGTTTTCAAATCTGCTGTGTGGAATAGCACCGCCCCTGCATCCCGCCCTAATTCTTGTCCCAAGCAGAGGTAATGTAATTCGCGGCGGAAGTTCTTAAAGCGAATTTGTCTTAATTCTTGCGCTTTGGGTGCGTAGTAATAACAGCCTTCCTCCAGCCCTGTGACACCAGATACGGCGATAAATGTCTCAATTAAATCCAAATCAAAGTAGTCAGGGGAAGCATCAAAACCTTGGTCGATGTAATTTTGGGGTTGGTAGGTAAAATCGAGTAAGGCTTTGAGTTCATTGAAGGTTAAATTTGCACCACTGTAAGCACGGGTAGAACGCCGCTTGAGAATGGTAGTTTCCAGTCCTTCTAAATATTCTCCCCAGTTAATGGGTTTGGTTGCGGTCGGAACTTTCAAGCAAAAGGGAAAATTGTATTTGTCGTCTGGTGATTGTTCTGGCTTAGCTACTGGTTGACTTTGCTTGCTAGCCGTACCCGGTTTAATCTGCGTTGCTTGATGAAAATATCTCAGCAGTTCCCCATCGGGAATTTGGGGGAATTCGGTTTGGGTACCAGAAGGTAGAGCAGTGGTTGCTAGGGGTAAATTTTGGTTAATATCCAGTAGGTCTGCTAGAGCCATCACTGCGATCGCCCCCTCGTTTTGCGGGTCAATATACAGCAGATCGTTGACTGCTTCATCGACAAACCCACCAATTAAATGGGGACGATAGTCGCTAATTGCACTAGCTAACTCGATATTACCTAGCAAATGCCCCGTATCGAGAAAAATCCGACGATAAGCCCTATCTTGATATCGCCATGCGGAACGGTAGAAAATTGCTGTGGTGATAATTGCCAATTGGGTATTCTCTAATGCAGGATGCCAGAAACAAGCATCTTGCAAAGCTTGCCAAACATCACTTTCCCAATACAGCATCAAGGAATGGGTCAGAGGCTGGTAATTATACAGTCCTGCTGGTAATAATGGCGTCCCACGAGAAACTAAGTACACCTCCGCTGGGTATAAACCACCTGCACTAGGGGCAGCCCGCAGGTATACTGCACTACCCATTTTTGCCGTCAGTCCGTAACTGCAAAACAACAACCGCGATAACCTCTGCCACCATAAAGCTGATGGGCTATTAACAAATGTCTCTGGGTTGCCTTCGATGTAGGGTTTTAAGTCAAACGAAGTACCGATTTTGTACTCTTTGAACGGTACAGGCTGTTTAGTCCAGTCTAACCCTTGACTTTTCGCCGCCAAAGTCTGGGGGTCATATTTTGTCCGTTCGTGGTAGTGCTGGGCGATGGATTCGCGTAGTTGTGGCATAGTAGTTTGAATACGCTTTTGCTTCTTTACACGATCTTGGCATTCCTGAGTATCATCTTGCCGTGTTTGTGAGAACAATATAGGGGAATGGGGCATTGGGCATTGGGCATTGGGCATGGGGCATTGGGCATTGGGCATTGGGCATTGGGCATTGGGCATTGGGCATTGGGCATTGGGCATTGGGCATTGGGCATTGGGCATGGGGCATTGGGCATTGGGCATTGGGCATTGGGCATGGGGCATGGGGCATTGGGCATTGGGCATTGGGCATGGGGCATTGGGCATTGGGCATTGGGCATTGGGCATGGGGCATTGGGCATGGGGCATTGGGCATTGGGCATTGGGCATTAGCCAGTCTTCCCTATTCCCCATTCCTGACATCTTGCACCAAAAGGCGGAGCCTTTATATCTGGTTCCCAGGTTGAACCTGGGAACGAGTTCTGGGAGATTCTACCTCCCGTGGTGCAAGATATGAGCATTCCCTATTCCTGATTCTCGCGTGCTGGGTCAGGACGGCGGCGGAACTTGCGAAAACCATAGGCTGCGGCGGCTAAAATCAACAGGTACGGGCTGTAAGCGAGTAACCAAATGCCTAATTTGAGCAAACGTACAGTAAATTTACCGACTGAGTTGGTGGAGGAGTTCCAAGTTTCCTGAACTTGAGAACCAACAGCACGACCAGGGTTAGTGCTACCGACGGCGGCTTCTAGTTTTAAGGTGATAGTAGAGTAAGATACTTGGTTTTGTAAATTTTTTAGCTGAGCGTCAATTTGCTCGATAGATTGGCGGACATTGCTCAGTTCCTTAGAGACGCTCATGATATCGCGCACGGAACCAGCTTTATCCATAATTTTTTGCAAGTTGGCTTCGGTTTTCCGCAAGTTAGTTAATCTGGCTTGCAAATCTACCAGTTGATTACCAACGTCGTCAGCGGTGATGGTTCTACTGGTGACGGTTCCCAGCTTAGCAATTTCGCTGAGGGTAGGTTCCAGGAGATTTTGCGGCACCCGAATTTGCATTGAGGCTGTGTGTCGAGCATTGCTATTGTCGGGTTTTTGGTCGTCAAGTCCAATCACATCCCCTTGCTGTTTACTAACGATGGTAGAGACATCTTGAACAGTTTTGTCCACCGAGTCTACCGTCAGAGACATTGCTGCTTTTTTAATTAGCTGTGGACGGGGACGGGGTGCTGGTATATTTGGGCTAGGTTGGGCTGTTTTTTGTGCCGGTGCCGCATCACCCACTGCATTATCTGCCGGTGCTGCTTCTGGTGCCGCTGCTGGTGGTGCTGCACCACCACCCATTTGTGCCGTATTCGGTGCAGAAGCACAACTAGTGAAAATCAGGCTGCTAATTAGTAAAGTTAAGGCTAAAGCTGGTTTACCTGTGCCATGAGTTAAGCTGTCCATACCCTATCCCCACATGCTGGAAGTTAATGCCAGTATGGCTCATATAAAAATTGACTTTTGGCACTGTTGCAGTTTATGTAACCATCTGTGACGTACTCCACACACTCCCCTTTCAGGGTGAGTGTGGGCTTCTCAATGACTCTTCAATGAAGACATTAATTGAGCTTTAAGGGCGTGCGTCCCACGCGCCTTTATGTTTATAGCCGCATTCAAA
>JAYKJH010000144.1:0-48828 GCA_035285345.1 Nostocaceae cyanobacterium
TCCACCTCAATCCACAACTTAGCACGAAAATAAGTTTCTTGAAATGGTCGATAAACTAATTTTGAAGGTCCATTGATATCCACTTCATGACAGTGGGTGACGCGAGAACCTTGTCTGACGATAATCACAGGTTCAAGAGTCTGGTACTTTTTATTGGACTCGAACTGTCGCTTGAAGACGTGGATAATCGTGTTAGCCTCTTGAGGTCTTTTTCTCCAGGTACCGTCAGGTCCGTTGTCTCTATCCTCGACTACAGGCATCCCATTATATAGAGGAATCTGCCAAAACCGCCCCACCTTTTTAGCACCAAGAATTCGTCCTTCTTTGAGTAACTGACGAACTCGCTGAGCGCAAATACCTAGTAGGGAAGCTGCTACTGTGGAACCGACCAACATATAATTACTTATAGCGCTAGAGCATTTTGTAACTAGCATATCACAGAGGGATGAAGTTGGGAAATAGTCCTGCCATCATCGACACGTGACTTATTTGTGGAAAGCTAAAAACTCATGTCTAATATCACTCTTGTGGGGGACAGCTACTAGGTACAATGAAGTGTCAGCAATAATTGAACCAGGTTTAGCTAGCTTGTGAAGCTTTTCGTTTACCATACCCCCGAATTAACTCCATCTGATACAGTGCCAGACTGTGCGATCGCAGTCGATGTCCTGCGTGCTACTACAACTATGGCAACTGTTTTGGCATCTGGAGGCGAAGCAGTACAAGTCTTCAGCGATTTAGAAAAACTCATAGAAGTCAGCGAACACTGGCCTGCTCAAAACCGGCTACGCGCCGGAGAACGGGGTGGTGCAACAGTTTCTGGCTTTGACATGGGGAACTCTCCCCTGGACTGCACTCCAGATAAGGTGCAGGGACGACGCTTATTTATCAGTACTACCAATGGTACTCGGACTTTACAAAGAGTCGAAAAAGCATCAGCAGTCATAGCAGGTGCTTTAGTCAACCGGGCGGCAGTGGTCAAATATCTCCTGGATAAGCAACCAGAGACTATTTGGATAGTTGCTTCCGGATGGGAAGGTAGTTTTTCCTTAGAGGATACCGTCTGCGCTGGTGCGATCGCCCACAGTTTAATCCAACACACAAACTTATCTGCTGATGAACTAGCTGGTAACGATGAAGTCGTTAGCGCTATTTCCCTCTACTCCCAGTGGAAAGACAACCTATTAGAACTTCTACACCATGCTAGTCACGGAAAGCGTCTGTTACGTCTAGATTGTCATGAAGACCTGAAATATTGTTCTCAAACCGATATTTTAGATGTTTTGCCTATTCAGCAAGAACCCGGAGTTTTGAAAAAGCAAGGTTGAAAACTTTACTTGTAAACCAAATAACCCCTATCTGGGTTAAGCCTGGATGGGGGGTGTTTTTATGGGGTGTAGGGAGCGGATTGAATTTTGAACTTTTAATGGCTTGCCAACAAGGCTGCAGTTAAATTAGCAATTATATCAAGCCGAAAATCATAGACCAAATCTTTTAAAGCTACTTTAATCTCGGCATTTTCTTGTGGTATTTGCTCGATGAGTGCAATCACATGCTCTTCTTGCAGGTTTCTTGCTGCTTCATTTAACTGCCTTTGCCATTGCTCAGACATAATCTGGAAATCTTCACTGGTCAGCAACTTCTTGTTTACCGCTGACTCTTTTGCCGGAATTGATAAAGCTTCGTAAGTATAACGTACTCCCAAGTGAGCGGCGATTTTTTCTAACAACAGCTGCTCACAGAAAGGTTTAGTTATAAAGTCATCACATCCAGCCGCCATAATTGCCGCCTTTTTTTCGTCCAGCGCATAAGCCGTCAGAGCAATAATCACTGCTCCTTGACCTGGAAGTGAGCTTCTAATCCGTTGGGTAGCTTCATATCCATTCATTACTGGCATCCGCATATCCATCAAGATTAAGTGTGGTGCTTTTGTCTGCGATATTTCTACCCCTTCTTGACCATTGGTAGCTGACAGCACTTCAAAGCCCAGTGAAGAGAGCATTTTCACCAGCAACTGGCGACTTTCCCAATTATCCTCAACCACCAATATCCGATACTGGGGTTGGTCTGGTGCTAACCCCACCACCCGCTGTTTTGGCTGTAGTCTGGTTTGTGCCGCTTCTGTCAGATGCACCAAAATATCAAAGGAAACGACGGTTCCCACACCCAATTGACTATATCATTCAGTCCAGAGAGAATGATCATCGGTACTTCTGGAAACTGGGCATTAATTTGCACGAAGGTGTCAAGTCCTCGCCCATCTGGTAAGGTTAGGTCACACAAGATGATATCAATCCCTCCCACATACAGCCGTTCAAGTCCTTGTTGTATACTCGTGGCAATTTCCAGATGGGTGGTAAAATTTTTGGCGATTGCTAAATAAGTTTCGATGAGTTCGATATCCTGTTCATCGTCCTCTATCAAGAGAATTTTAATCGGGGATTGCATCATGATTTTCGTATCCCTTTGTATAATTCCTATACTGTTCACTCACGGCTTGTAGCCAAAAGAAGATGAACCATGAGGCGGAAACTTGACAACAGTAAACCAAAAGCAATCTAAAGATTTGACAACTTTCATAAAGCCTTCCATGCCCACAGGTTTTGTCACGTAGGCGCTGGCTCCTAAATTGTAGCTTCGCAAAATCTCTTCATCAGATTGGGAAGTAGTTAAAATAATAACAGGAATAGGTTTGAGATTTTCGTCACTTTTGATGGTTTCTAGCACTTGTCGCCCGTTTATACCAGGAAGGTTGAGATCCAGTAAAATTAGGTCTGGTTTGACAGCATTTGCATATTCTCCTTCTTGACGCAAGTATGCTAATGCCTCTTCCCCGTCATTCACCACATTTAAGGGAACGAGTAGTTGAGCGCGTTCAAAGGCGATTTGGGTTAGTTCCACATCAGCAGGATCATCTTCAACTAATAAAACTTCCACTTGTTTAATTTGCATGGCGGCTAATTGCTAATGGCTAATTATACACGTTAACGGTAAGCGAAAAACTCAGTCCCTTTAGGGCTGAGATATAAGCGACGCGAGCGATTTTAATCGCCGTGGTATTTCCTAAAGACTTGATATTTTATCCTAGAGTTGTTAGCATAAGAGTGTGGTAAATAAGGTCGAAACCATGATTGTTTACGAGTTTAAAGTCAAAGCAAAGGACAAGCAGTGTCGCGCAATAGACGATGCTATCCGTACTAGTCAATTCATTCAAAATAAATGTTTGCGTTACTGGATGGACAATAAAGATTCAAAGGTAGATAAATATGCCTTGAATAAATATTGTGCAGTGTTAGCTGCTGAATTTCCTTTTGCTGACGAATTAAACTCAATGGCTAGACAATCATCTGCTGAGCGTTCATGGGGTGCAATAGCTCGGTTTTACGATAACTGTAAGAAGAAGGTTTTGGGTAAAAAAGGATTTCCAAAGTTTAAGAAAAACTGCCGTTCTGTGGAGTACAAAACATCCGGCTGGAAGCTTTCGGTTAATCGCAAAGCCATAACCTTCTCAGACAAAAAAGGTATTGGAACCTTAAAACTAAAGGGAACCTATGACCTTAATTACTACGACATCAAACAGATTAAGCGTGTCCGTTTAGTGCGTCGTGCTGACGGATATTATGCTCAATTTGCGGTTGATGTTGATATCAAGACAGAAACTCAACCGACTAATCAAGTAGTGGGTATTGACTTAGGGCTGAAGTATTTCATTGCTGATAGTAAAGGCAATGTAGAACCTTCACTCCAGCTTTACCGGAAGTCTGAAAAACAATTAAACCGAGCTAATCGCAAAAAGTCTAAGAAGTTCAGTACTGACAAAAAGAAAGCCAAACAACAACAATCAAATAACTACCACAAAGCGAAGATACGATATGCTCGCAAGCATTTAAGAGTAAGTAGGCAACGAAAAGAGTATTGCAAGAGATTAGCATATTCCGTCATCCAATCTAACGATTTGGTAGCCTATGAAGATTTAAATGTGAAGGGCTTGGTTCGTAATCGTCATCTGGCTAAGTCAATCTCTGATGCTGGTTGGTACACTTTCAGATTATGGTTAGAATATTTTGGTCATAAATATGGGAAGGTAACTGTTGCAGTTCCACCCCATAATACAAGCCAAAATTGTTCTAATTGCGGTAAAAAAGTGAAAAAATCTCTGTCTACCAGAACACATGTTTGTCCTCATTGTGGGTATACGGAAGACAGAGATATCAACGCGGCTATCAATATTCTCAAACTAGGACTCAGTACCGTGGGGCACACGGGAGCTTACGCTACAGGAGATTTACCCTCTTGGGCGGTTGGCGCAAGCCTGCTGTCTAACGGTGAGTCCGTGAATGTAGAATCTCAGTGTCTTCAGACCTGAGAGTGTCAACTACCCACTCTTTATTCCCAGCGTCCAAGCGTCGCTAGCCTTCAAGTCACAGGTAGCGTAAAGTAAAAAATAGAACCTTTCCCTGGTTCTGATTCTACCCAAATCTTGCCGCCATGACGCTCGATAATTTTCCGACATACTGCTAAGCCAATTCCCGTACCGGGATACTTGTTGCGGCTGTGCAGTCTTTGGAAAATCACAAAAATCTGCTCGGTATATTCTGGCTTTATACCAATACCATTGTCCCTGATAGAAATCAACCACTCTGTGAGGTGCAACTCAGCAGCAATGTGAATTTCTGGAGGAATATCTCTAGTGAATTTTATACCATTTGCTAATAAATTTTGTAACAGTTGCCCCATCTGTATAGGATTCGCCTCTACTGTAGGTAGAACGCTGGCGGTAATTACGGCATTACTCTGTGCAATGGCAAGACTTAAATCAGCTTTTACTTGGGAGAGTACAGCGTTTAAATCTGTTGGCTGTTTTTTTAACTCCAGCCTTCCTACCCGTGAATACAGCAACAAGTCTTGAATCAGTGCCTTCATCCGGGTAACACCGTCGGTAATGTAATTAATATATCTGTCTCCCCGCTCACCCAATTCCCCCCCATAACTCTCCGCCAGTAAATCAGCGAAACTATTAATTTTCCGCAGGGGTTCTTGCAAGTCGTGGGAAGCAACATAGGCAAAGTTTTCCAGTTCTTGGTTGGAACGAGTTAGTTCGGCGTTGGCTGCTTTGATTTCTTTTTCTGTTCGTTTGAGTTCCGTGATTTCCGTTACAATAACGCCAATATTTGCGACTTTGTGTTCATGGTCAAAAATCGGGAAGTGAGAAACTAACCAGTCCCGCATTACCCCTGGCTGGGTGGCAATTTCTCCCGTTACTTGGAGATTTAAATTGGGTTCTCCTGTATCTAGTACTTTTTGCAGTAGAGGTTCAACAAATGGTGCAATTTCTGGTACTACTTCTTTGAGTGTTTTACCTGCATGGTTTGAGACTGACACCCCGTGGATGTCTGCCAGGGTTTGATTAATCTTGAAAAACCGCCACTGTAGGTCATGGATGCACAGTCCCACATTCGCGATCGCCGCAGCATCAAAAAAGGCATTTAAAAGTTTCTCTCGCGCTACTAATTCTTGTTCTAGGGTTTTGCGATCGCTGATGTCGGTGAGGGAACCCACCATTCGCACCGGCTTTCCCGATTCATCCCATAGTGCTTTCCCGCGTGACAAAATCCATTTATAAGTACCATCCTTGCAGCAGACCCGATACTCAGCACTGTAGTAGGGAGTTTGACGCTGCAAATGGATCTCTGTAGCATTGATCATCAAATCCCTGTCTGACGGGTGGATTAGCCTGACCCATTCCTCAAAGCTATTGAATTCATGGTCAAGATACCCCAGCATCTCCTTACATCTGGGAGAAATCCAACTGCTATTGGTTGTGAAATCTCGATCCCAAATACCATCATTATTGCCTTTGATAGCTAACTGCCAGCGTTCCTCACTTTTTTGTAACTCAGCGGTGCGCTCTTGGACTCGTCGCTCTAATTCTGACTCTAGCTGCTTGTGTTCGCTAATATCCGTAACTGTCCCGATATAACCAGTAATTTCGCCACTAGTGTTTCTTTCTGGTAATCCCTGACCAACTACCCAAGTGGTTATCCCCTGAGAATTTTGAAACCTATAGGTTGAGTAAAATGGCAAGTTATTTTGCGCCGCTTGATACCAATCTTCAAACACCTGTTCTCTGTCATCGGGATGAATGCCGTTAACCCAACCTTTCCCCAAGGCTTCCTTGACCGTGAGTCCAGCAATGGCACACCAGCGTTGATTGACATACAAACAGTTACCTTGGGTATCGGTGTAAAAGATACCCACGGGAGACAATTCCGCCAAAATAGCGTAACGTCTTTTACTTGTTTCTAGGGCAGCTATGGAATGTGCTTGCTCAATGGCAATTCCCGCAATATAAGCTGCTTTTTCCATCAGTTGCAGGTCTTTTTCCCTGGGACTGCGGGGTTGACGGTAGTACATAGCAAAGGTTCCCAGCACTTTACCCCTACTAGACAATATCGGATAAGACCAACAGGCAGCTAATCCGTGACTCACAGCCAGGTCACGGAAATTTGTCCAGCGGGGGTCGGTGGTGATGTCACTTGCAATCACAGGTTTACCCCAATAAGCCGCCGTCCCGCAGGAACCAACCCCGTCCCCGATAGCAATCCCATCAACGGCTTGATTGTATTCTTCCGGTAGGGATGGGGCAGCACCGTGTCTTAAATTTTTTCCCTTGGGGTCGAGCAACAGAATGGAACAAAGCATTTCTGGGGAGAATTTCTCGATGTTTTTGGTCACAGTATCGAGAATCTCGGTCAGTGATGACCCAGTAGCAATCATTTCCAGTACCTGTTTATTCCCTTGCTGTACCTGCTCATACCACTTGCGCTCTTGCAGTTCTGTTTGTAATTGCTCCCACATTAAGCTTTGCTGAATCGAAATCGCAATCTGTACGCCCAGTTCGTCTAACCAGTCGAGTTCCGTAGCTTGCCATTCACGAGGTGCGCTGCACTGGTGAGCGATTAATAACCCCCATAGTTGAGTAGAAAGCGAGGGGGAAACTTCCTCTGCTGTTAATAAAATCGGGACGACGAGATGTGCTTTGACCTGGAATTTTTCTAACACCTGGATGTGGCGCTCTGTCAAGTTTGCTTCATAAATATTATTAATAGCTCGCTTTTTCCCTTGGTGATAATCTTCTATGGCTAGTGTTTGAAAACAGGTATCGTTAATTTGGGTATTTAGGGAGGCCTGACCTGGTGTCGCGACGGATTCGGCGACAATTTTGCCGCTCATATCAGATGCAAACTGATAGAAAATCACGCGATCGCACTCCAGGATTTGTCGTACTTCTGTAACAGTGGTGTTGAGAATGTCCTCTAAATTGAGAAATTGCCTAATCCTCAGTGCTGTTGTGGCGATTAACTGTTGTCCTTGTTGGTATTGGGCTGGCTGTTGCATAATTTTTGGATGAGAAATGGGGTGAAGGAAGTCAATAACCCCACCTTACTTCCTTGAAGGTGGGGCTTGTAAGAACTAAATCTTACGTGTTTGACTAGCCCATTGAGACACAACTTGGTACACACTGCCAGATGCTTCCCCAGTCTGGTCTATTTGTAAGGCTGTTTAGTCAGCCGTTGGGAAAGCCAAGCCATCTTAGTTGTGTTGGGCGAGGGGACTCAATACTTTTACTCGGAGGTTTATCACCATGTTACGAGTGCCAGTATTAACGCCATCAGGCAAACCATTAATGCCAACAAAAGCTAGTCGTGCTAGACGTTGGTTGAAAGAAGGGAAAGCTCGTGTTGTTTACAACGACCTTGGTATTTTCCAAGTTCAGTTGATTAGATGTCCTAGAACTACCAACACACAGTCTATTGCAGTTGGGATCGATCCAGGCAAACATTACACAGGCATCGGTGTGCAGTCTGCCAAGTTTACCCTGTGGCTAGCTCATCTACAGTTACCGTTTAAAACTGTGCGAGAACGCATGGAGCAACGTCGCGTGATGCGGAGAGGGCGTAGAGGTCGCAGGATTAACCGCAAAGTTGCATTCTCAAACCGCGCTCATCGCCAAAAACGATTTGACAATCGTAGAGGTAATAAGTTGCCTCCCAGCATTAGGGCTAACCGTGAATTAGAACTACGAGTGCTTGACGAATTGTCGCTGATTTACCCAATTACCACAGTTGCCTACGAAATAGTCAAAGCGCGTGGTGATAAGGGGTTTAGCCCTGTAATGGTTGGTCAGAAATGGCAATTAGAGAATCTGGCAACCTACGCCGGAGTTAAACAAGTTGAAGGTTGGCAGACTGCAAATATTAGACAGCAATTAGGGCTGCACAAGCAAAAACACTCTAAAGGTGACACAATCCCTGCAACTCATGCTGTAGACGGTGTTGCTTTGGCGTGTAGTACTTTTATTCGGTACGGCATCATTGACCGCCATTCACGAGGCTGGAAGGGCGATGTCGATGTAACTCCTGCACCTTTCACCGTAATTCGTCGTCCTCCAGTATCGCGTCGCCAACTTCATCTCATGGTTCCCGCCAAGGGTGGGGTGAGGAGGAAGTACGGAGGAACTGTAACGCGGCACGGTTTCAGAAAGGGTGATTTAGTCAAAACGCCAAGTGGCGAAACTGGGTATTGCAGTGGGGATACTGAAAAAGCTTTGTCAGTCAGTGACGCTGATTGGCATAGGTTGGGGCGATTTAGCCCTAAAAAGTCTCAGTTGGTACAGCGAAACACGGGTTTAATTGTGTTGCCAACTAAGAGATTGTCTAATCTACAGGCATCGAGCCTATAGATTAGACCTCCTATCCCCCTCCGGCTTGCTTCGCTCTTAGCCGGAGTCCCTCGGAGAAAAAAGATGGATAATGGCTAATGGCGCATCAGACCCCTTCCTTTATTCCTGTTCCCCACATCCTTTTTAACGCAGACTTGTCATCGGTGTCCCCAACCAGCCCTGAAATTTCTCCTGCTGTGCCACAGACGGATGATTAACTGGCATGATATAATAGCGCACTGGACGGGGAGCATCCAAGGTTACAGATAAGGAACGCAGTTCGTCTTGGTGGAAAACAGTAATTTCAATAGTGTCCCTGGGCTGGTAATCCTTAAGGCGATCGCTTAATTGAGCAGCATTCACTCGCATCCCATCAATTGCCAGCAACTCATCCCCCGTGTCAATTCCCGCTAGTTGACCTGGAGAACCAGTCTCTACCGCCTTAATCACATCTCGTCCGTTGTTGGAGTTGACTTTTATCCCTAGATAGGGCACCTCTTCGTCTTTATCTGCAATTAACTGCAAGCCAAAAGGCTCCAGATACTGATTAAAAGGTAATTCTTCAGTCCCATCAATAAAGCGTCCAAAGAAATCAGCTAAATCTATCCCCGCTACCGATTCAATAACTGAGTGTAATTGTTCGGGAGTATAGCCAATTTCATCTTTGCCAAATTGCTGCCACATCTTGAGCATGACATCATCTAGGGAACGCTGATTGTGATGCTGGGCACGAATTAATAAATCTAGCACCAAAGTCACCATTGCCCCTTTTAGATAATAGGACATTTGGGAGTTGGGGCTATTAGCATCTTGGCGGTACAACTTGATCCAAGCATCAAAACTCGACTCCGACAGGGGCTGTACTTTCCTTCCAGGGGTGGTTTGCAAGCGGGTAATATCTTTGCTTAACTCTTGTAAATAGGTCTTAGGGTCGTAAATACCCGCCCGTAAGGTCAGCAATTTATCGTAATAGCTAGTTGTCCCTTCACAAAACCACAGGGAGGGAGTATAGTTTTCTTGGTCGTAATCGAATACTTCTAAAGCTTTTGGGCGAATCCGTTTAACATTCCACAAATGAAAGAACTCGTGCGCCACCAATTCCATAAAGGTATTATATTTATCCTGAGCGCGGAAGCCAAAGCGGGAGTAAAGTAACGAGCAGCAGTCTTTATGCTCCAATCCCCCATAACCACTGGGTGATAAATGCAACAGAAATATATATCGTTCGTAGGGCAACCCGCCAAATATTTCGGCTTCTACGGCAATAATTTTACTGATATCTGCAATCATCCGTTGCGGTTCAAAATTACCTTCGCCCCAGATAGCCAATTGATGGGGTTTACCCAAGACTGTAAAATCATATAAATTATGACACCCCACCTCAACCGGACTATCTACCAAGGTGTCAAAATCTGCAGCCAAGTATGTGTTACGTGCCTCTGGTATTGCTGGTAATGCTGTAGTTATCTCCCACTCGGAATTTGGCGGGACGATGGTCAGTTTGTGAGGCTGGTTTTCCAATCCCGCTATTCTGAAGAACAGCGCTGCACCATTAAAGTAACCGTGAGTAGCATCTAAGTGATTTGTCCGCACCGATAGCTCATTGGCAAAAATACGGTAACTCATAGTTAACTCTGAGACATTTAAAGTTTCCACCTGCCAATGATTTTTGCCTAACTTCCGCCAAGGTAAAGACTTGTTCCCACTGTAGGCGGCAAAATCTTGTAAATTTTTAGCATATTCCCGTACCAAATAGGAACCAGGGGTCCATACGGGCATTTTTAAATCTATAGTAGGTAAGCTGTAGTCTGTGAGGTGCAATATCACTTCAAACAAGTGTGTTTGGGGGTGAGTCATTGACACCTGGTAGTGGAGTTTGGGTGCAGTTTCTTCAGTCATAATTCAGTTGTCAGTCCACCAGTGCTGGGTAAGTAATGAGTTTAAGTTTTGCAGTCAAAACTTTTTTTAACTTAACACTCATAATTGAGAAGTTATCACTCAACATTGGTGGACTAGTGAATTTCCTAAACTCTGCCAGCTAAATGCAATAATTGTTTAAAATTAAGCAGATAAATGCGTTGCTTGGCAGTGTCAATTTTAATCCAGCCTTTTTCATCGAGTTTGTCCATAATTTTGGTAGTTTCCTCCACCCCAATCTCTGTCACGTCTGCTAAATCTTTCACCGGGACGTTAAAAATTTCTATGGCTGTTGCGGATTTTTGACCGTAATTTTCGCTCAGGCTAACTAAGGTATTGGCGAGTTTCACACCAGGTGCAGAAGACCGCAGTTCAAAACGCAGGTTGGTTTGCCGTAGTCGTCGCACCATTAACTGTAGCATCCGGTGATGCAACTGCGGGTCTTGAAACAAAATGTCGATAAATTTATCACGGGAAAGGCTCAGCAATTTCACTGGCGATAGGGCAATTATATCAGTGGAACGGGGAGATTCATCTAAAATAGCCATTTCGCCAAAAAAGTCTCCCAGTCCCAAAATTGCCAAGGTAAACGAATCGTCACCCACACTCCGACGAACTTTTACCCAGCCAGCAACTATAAAGTAAACTGCGTTACCCCAAGCATCCTCCATTAAAACTGTGCGTCCTGCTGGGTATTCATGTTCAGTCACCATTGACAACAGCCATTCCAAGGTTTTTTGGTTGGCTGTACTCATCAAGGGAAACAGTTTCCTAAATGTCTCAATTTCCATGAATTATATATGTGCAAGAATAGCAAGTTTGGATAACTACAAGGAGCGTAATCCTAACTTTTAAGTTAGGTTTTATACTGTTAATTAATGGGTGTGCAGTCTTAATAGTCAGGTTGCTAACTCTGCTGTTGGCGTGCATAAAACCAGAACTAGATTGGTTTACCACCCTTTTTTCCATTACACCATGACAGTCATGGTCTGGAAAACAGCGGTTTTACTGAGGAAATTTGCTACTTTGTGGGTTTTGTAATTCGTTACCTAGTACCTGCAATTGTTCCTCTAGATGCTCCACAACTTGGCTCAGCGCTGCTACGGTCCCTATTTGGCGTTCCTTCAAATCAGGATGACGTTGCAAGCGGTTTTGCAATTTTTGTAACTTTTGACCTAGGTGCTGGGAAATGGTCAATACCTCTTGACTCAGACGATGCAGCTGTTTCTGCTGGTAAAATTTTAAAGCTGCCCCCTGAAGTACTTGCAGGGTAGCTTCTTCGCCGGTAATTCCTGGGATAATTCGCAACCGCAATAACAGGTGTCCCTGGTGATATCGCCGTTCAATGTCCCGCTGTTTAGACTCGGTAACAGACTCTGTACTTAAGCCTGCTAACTGCTTTAATTCATCAATTAATTCTTGAAAGTAGTTGAGTGGTAGCCTTTCTAATACAGACTGCAAAACACCATTTTCACTCCAGAGGATTCTGCCTTGTTGCTGTTGTCGCTCGAAATATAACCGACCTATTCCCGCTGCTAGTACTTGTCCTAGCAAGTGTGCTAGTAATTGCCGTGCTGGTAATTGTGCTAACTCTGCCGCAGTTAAGGATGTAGAGATTGGTTCTATTTCTAGAGCAGGTACATCTTCTAGGAGAGTAGCAACTGATGCAACTGGTGCTGAAATGGCTAGTTGAGTATTCACTTTCTGGCTGGTTGAACTGTTGATCAACTGAGGAGGTGATGAACTGATAGGTTCTGGTAGAACCGGAATTTCTGGTTGGTCAGATAAAGGCATTTCTAATGCTGCCGTATCATCTAAGATAAATGTTGTTTGCCCATAAGGCTCTAATTGAATAGTTTCTGGTACTGTATCTTCACTAGCATTAGCTTTTGAGGTTTTTTCGGTTACAATCAAGCCCTCTGGTGGCGGGGGTGTTTCTTTTGACTTCTTAGCAGATTGCAAGTAGCTTGACAATATCTGTCGCAGGGTTGCTGCTTCTAGGGGCTGAGTTTTCACCGCTAAATTTAAATAACAAAAAATCCGACAAACGTACTCTACAGCAGCCCCATCATCGGGATTGACCATTCCTAACCATAGGTGGTTTTTGTCTACACCCAGGGGTAAAACTTGGTGATATAGACAAGCTTCAAAGGATAGAAAATTATTAATCAGTTGAAAAATTTTCTCTTCATTAAAACTTTGTATTAAATTATTTTGAGCATTAGATATATTTTCTGTAAAACGAGCTGGATTTGCGGCTGTTTTGCCCTGTGAAGACACCATAGGATTTGATTCATGCGGTATTTACTTAATATCCTATCCTGGCCATGAGCGAATATCCGGAAATTTGGAATCTATCTTCAGGCAGATGTCCCTGTAGTTTTTGGTTGGGGCGGTGATGACTAAGGTAAAATCAAAAATCTTCACTGAGCGATTTTACTTACTTTTGGTTATCTGACTGGCTCCGCAAAGCCTGTGCTGCTAGGTAAATTTTGCTCCATTCCCCTAGGACTTGATGGCTTTTGAGTTTTAAGTCAGAAGCAATTTCCTCCAGTGTTTTCCCAGATGTTAATAATTGCAGGATTTGTCGCCGACGGGGAGGGAGTTGGGAGCAAAACTCCTGAAATTGCTTGGGTGTGAGTCCCAAGTTGTGTTCTTGCGGGGATATTTCCAGCCAGTTGCTCACCAGTTCCGGTTGATTTTTTAAAGCAAATACCCGCAGTGCATGGTAGCTAACTTTTTCCCGCAGTCGGTAAATCTCCTTAATTGGTTTGTTTAGTGCTTTGGCGATCGCATCCTGGGTTTTCCCTTGCAGGTACATCCGCAGCCACTGTACTGCTACTTCTCCCAGTTGTTCGAGCAAGTAATTTTCCAACTCCTGTTTGACAGCATTTCGCACAGCTTGCTGTTGTTCGTTAGCTTGTGCTTCTTCATACTCAAGCCGCGCTTGTTCATCCAGTAAATTCACTGGGCTGTCGCTGTCTTCGGTGAGAATTTCCTCAGAGACAATCCGCACCATATCGCTACTGGGGACTTGGGTTAAACCAGCACGCTGAGAACGTCGCAGGTAGTTAACAAAACGGTATACCAGTAGGGGTTGGTTGCGTACCGGACGCAAGCAATATTCCTCGATGCTGGTAAACAGCAGCGCATTTCTGACTCTGGGGTCGTTGGTGCATTCAGATATCCAAGCCATTTGCGCTTTCATGTAGCTGTCGCTTTGCAGCATTTCCTGAATAACTTCACCCAATACATCCATCACCGTCCGCTGGCGATCGCGAGACAAGGCTACACAAGTCCGGATTTTATTCCGCAATAATCCTATACTCCCCAGCTGCGATATCAGGTTACGATAGGCTCGTTCAGGAGCAATCCCCAAATACCTTTGAGTGAGAATCCGCCAACGATATTCCATCGCTTGCTTAGCAATTGCCAATTCCCCAGGATTTAGCGTCTCAAACCGCATCTTATCACTGCCAATCAGCCAGCGAACAATGCTTTCTCGCGTACTATCGCTTTGTTTCGGACATTCACTCGCTAATCGTGAACACCACTGTGCTTCCAGTTGTCCCGCCAACGTCATAATGAGATTGCGCTCAAAAAAACCCTGTTTTAAAGTTTGCATCACAACCCCCACTTATCGCATTGATATTTTCCGCTTCTCAGATGCTTTTAATTGCAGCATCTCAAATCGTCTTTATCTGTGATTCCACTCTTAATACGTATTGACTCAGGACATTTATGCAATAGGACTTGGATCTCATCCTAAAAGTGCCTGAAATCACAGGGTTTCAGCCATTTTTTTGACATTGAGAATTATTAAGTTTCTTTACAAGTTACTTTTCTTAACAAAATTGCTCAGCTAGTTAGGGTCAAGACCCCTTCCGTCGTGTCACCTATCCTCAGCCTGGGTGTATTGTTATAAAATCTAGCCCAGTTCTGGGATTGACCTAGCAGTTAACAGGGTGGAGGTAGTCCATGAGGAATCGCAACAGAGGCTACATTGCAGCAGCCTTGGGAGGCACAATCGGGGGTTTTCTATTCACGCTAGCTGGCTATTATCTCACAAGCGTCTACTTATATGAAACCACAAAAGACCCTAAATGGGGCGCAGTATATTTTATGCTCCTCGGTTGCTTTGGAGGTTTATTTGTGGGGGAAGTCCTCGGTTGCTGGATAATATTGCGTTTGGGAGGCTATCAAGAACCAGGGTTCACGGCTGCGATGCTGGCATTTTTTCTTACGTTACTAATTGTAGCCTTACCACAACTGATGTGGGGAATGCATTGGGGACTGTTGCATCTGACTTGGTTACTGGCTTTGGTAGCTGGACCCTTACTGGCAAGGTTTTTCACAAATCTGACATCCCGCGTGCGTCGTTAACTAAAACCAACCCACACCAAAAAACTCTTTGCGTCCTTTGCGACGCCAGTTTGCACAACGGGACGGCAGTTGCTACAACGGGACGGCAGTTGCGCTACTTGGGGAGACCCCAAGACCGCACTGCATCGGGAACCTCCCTCCGGGTTCACCAGTCGCCTGGGTCGGGATGTACCCTCCTGCAGCGCTGGTTCACCGCAAGCGACTGGCTCGACTTGGCGGGAAATTTACCAGAACATAATTGTGAATCAGCCTCATGCATGATGAAATTATAATCGTCACATGCAATTTTATATCCTCCTATGAAAACCTCTCTAACTCGAACCGCTACACTACTCGTAACCTGCGCTTTGTTCCTATCTGCATGTAGCGGAGGTAACACTGGTACAAATACTGCCACAAAGACGACCGCCACCAATACCTTAAAAGAAATACCTATCGGTCTGGCTTTAGCCCAAACCAGCAATGTAGCCTTGCTGGGTCAAGAAGGAATTGCTGGGGCAAAAATAGCTGAGAAATATTTTAATGATAAAGGTGGCGTTGATGGCACCCCGATTAGATTAGTAATTCAAGATACTGGTGGTGATGAACAAGGGGCAATTAATGCCTTTCAAACATTAATTAATAAAGATAAAGTAGTTGGGATTGTTGGTCCTACTTTATCGCAACAAGCTTTTAGCGCTGACCCGCTTGCGGAACGTGCAAAAGTACCAGTAATTGGCGCATCAAATACCGCCAAAGGAATTCCGGAAATTGGTGATTATGTAGCGCGGGTTTCTTCATCGGTGGCTGTAGTTGCACCCAACTCCGTTGCCGCCGCATTGAAGCAGAATCCGAAGATTAAAAAAGTGGCTGTTTTATATGCTCAAAATGACGCCTTTAACAAGTCAGAAACGGAAATTTTCCAGAAAACAGTGAAAGATAAAGGACTAGAAATAGTCACAGTCCAAAAATTTCAAACTACTGACACCGACTTCCAAACCCAAGCGACAAATACGATAAATTCTCAACCAGATTTAGTGATTATTTCTGGGTTGGCTGCCGATGCTGGAAATTTAGTGCGGCAATTACGAGAATTGGGTTATAAAGGCATCATTATTGGTGGGAATGGGCTGAATACATCAAATGTCTTCAAAGTCTGTAAAGCACTGTGTGATGGTGTAATGATTGCCCAAGCTTACAGTCCCGAACATCCGAATGAAATTAACAAAACATTTCGTAGTGCTTACGTCGCCCAATTTAAGAACGAACCACCACAATTTAGCGCCCAAGCTTTCACCGCTGTCCAAGTTTATGTAGAAGCGCTGGAAGCTTTAAATAAAAAGAGTCCTATTGGCAAAATGCCGCTGGAACAATTAAGAGTGGAATTAAATAAACAAATCCTAACTGGTAAGTATGATACCCCCATCGGAGAAATTTCTTTTACTCCTGTTGGTGATGTGGTACAAAAAGACTTTTACGTCGCTCAAATCAAGATGGAAAAAGATGGTTCTCAGGGCAAATTTAGCTTTATCAAATAGTTGTAAAAGCCACAATTATGACTTTTGAATAGCAGTATATTGTTGGAAAAAACTTACAATTTAATATTTAGCACCGATGGGGAAACCGCCTCCCTACGCACTCGGCATCAATAACATGACTTTCACACTCTTTTTACAACAATTTCTCAACGGGTTATCTATAGGTAGTGTTTACGCAATTTTTGCCCTAGGATATACCCTAATTTTCTCGATTTTGGGAATCATTAACTTTGCTCATGGGGCAATTTTTACTATGGGTGCCTATTTCACCTATGCGCTCATGGGAGGTGCGTTTGGGTTTAGTGGTTTGTTAGTTAATGCCAGTTTTCCTTTAAAATTACCCTTTGTTTTAGCCATAATTATCGGCAGTACCATCGCTGGATTGATTGGTATAGCGATAGAAAGAATTGCTTTTCGACCGTTGCGTCGTAAAGGTTCTGACCCCTTGTTAACGGTGGTTTCTAGCTTGGGTGTAGCGGTGGTAATTGTGAATGTTATTCAATATTTAGTAGGAGCAGAAAACTATACTTTTCCCGCCAATACCTATGGTGATTTACCAGCAGCAATTAATTTTGGAACAGCGACCAATCCCATCCCGATTCGCACTGTTCAGGTGGTAATTTTCTGTGTTTCCGTGGTAATTTTGACAATTCTTACCTATTTTATTAACGGTACGAAATACGGTAAAGCAATGCAAGCCGTAGCGGAAGATCCAACCACTGCAAGTTTACTGGGAATTAACACTGACCGCTTTATTGTCCTGACGTTTTTTCTCAGTAGTTTCTTAGCTGGAATGGCGGGAACTTTGGTTGCTTCTAGCGTTAGTATTGCGGGTCCCTATTTTGGCATTGGTTTTGGTTTAAAAGGGTTAGCAGTTATCGTTTTGGGTGGTTTAGGTAGCATTCCCGGTGCAGTTTTGGGAGGGATGGTTATTGGGATAGTCGAAGCCTTTGTTCCAGGAGAGTACTCGGCTTATAAAGATGCTGTAGCCTTTGGAATATTGTTTATTATGCTATTAGTTAGACCCCAAGGTTTATTGGGAAGAAAGTTTATTCAAAAGGTTTAAGTTGGTAATTTGAAATTGAGGATTTGAGATTGATGACCACCATAAATGACCCTAATGTTGTCGCTGAATTAACAGAATTATATCTCAAATACGAAGATGCTCTTTGTAGTAACAAAGTGGAAATTCTTAATGAATTATTCTGGGATTCATCAGATGTCCTCCGCTTTGGTTTAACAGAAAACCTCTACGGTAGTGAAGAAATTCGTACCTTTCGTCATAGCCGACCAAACTTTAATTTGCAGCGGGAAATATTCAATCTAAAAGTAGTCACATTTGGTTAAGATACCGCTGCGGTAACTTTAGAATTTCGCCGAGTTATGGACGGTGTACAACGTTCGGGAAGACAAAGCCAAATGTGGTACAAGTTTCCCCAAGGCTGGAAGGTTGTTTCCGCTCATGTTTCCTTATTACCACTGTGAATTAGATTCATTAACCACAGATGTGTTTATCTGTGGTTAGATTTCAACAATACTCAACTTAATTTCATCGCCAGTTTGTACTTTTTTTCCCGCTTCCGACGCAGGAATCCGTGTATTCACACTCAGCCTATAGAAGTGATTAAACCGCGACACCCCCACCCATGCAGGTAAAGTTTCTTTACGCTTGCTGATAAAGGTTTTCTGGAAATTAGGATATCCTTCCCCCGTCAAAGAATCTCTTGTAGGAACAACGCACCGCTGACAAGGATTAACCCCATGAAATTGTACCTCTCCCACACGAAACGGGACAATATCACCAATTTCCTCAGTAAATAACTGGTCTTCCCAAAACGGCGTTACTGCATCAATTTCCATATTCGCACGTAAGCGTCGGCGCATTTCCTCTACAGTTACCCCAGGAAACCAAGAAGTAATTTCTGCGATAGTTCCCGAACTAATCACCGTAGGTCCTAGTGAGTCGGTATCATCAGGGAAACCCATGACTGTGTTTTGCTTGAAGGTGACATCAAAGCCAAAAAACTCACTCAACCAAGTCTCTAATAGCTTCCGTTCCTCATCCAGATGGAAAAGCTGTTGTGCTGTGGTGTCTTGGACTTGTAGGCAGACAGTTCTTGCTTCCAAATCAAACTGCGATCGCAGCAAATGCACCTTAGCATTAAGCTTACTTAGGTTAGTCATTAGTTATTAGTCATTAGTCATTAGTTTCCCATACCCCAATCCCCAATCTCCAGTCCCTAATCCCTAGTCCCCAGTCCCACAGTCCCCTACTATTAACAATAGTCAGTTTTTGAGGAACTTTGGGAATGAGCGCAGCAGCAGACCCCGTGAAGTTAATGAAACAAGAAGTAGGTAAAGCCGCCGCTAACCTGGTAAAATCGGGTCAAATTGTCGGATTGGGTACGGGGTCAACCACAGCCTTTACAATTCAGTATTTGGGAGAACGGCTCAAGTCCGGTGAACTTACAGATATTGTTGGTATTCCCACATCCTTTCAATCGGAAGTATTGGCGAAACAGTATGGTGTTCCCTTAACCACCCTCGATGCAGTAGACCACATTGATATTGCCATTGATGGTGCAGATGAAGTTGACCCGCAAAAGAACTTAATCAAAGGTGGTGGTGCAGCCCATACCCGCGAAAAAGTTGTAGATTATCTAGCAGAACAGTTCATCGTCGTCGTGGACGATTCCAAAGTGGTAGACAACCTCGGTTCTAGCTTCGCTGTCCCTGTGGAAGTCATCCCTATGGCATTGTATCCAGCGATGCGTGCTATTGAGAAACTGGGAGGTAAACCGGAAATTCGCATGGGTGTGAAAAAAGCAGGTCCCGTAATTACTGACCAAGGTAATCTGGTGTTGGACGTTAGATTTGACACCATAGCGAACCCAGCCGAACTGGAAAAATCCCTGAATAATATTCCCGGTGTCTTAGAAAACGGCATTTTTGTTGATTGTGTGACTAAAGTGCTAGTTGGTGAAGTCAAAGACGGTCAACCAGTAGTCCGCGAAATGTAGCAATTTTCGATTTTAGATTTTAGATTTTAGATTGGGGAATAGGTAATAGGTAATGGGTAATGGGACAGTTAACTTCTTCCCAGTCCCCAATCCCCACTCCCTAGTCCCCAGTCCCTGATGAATCTAAAATCTCAAATTAATTGATGCTGTACAGAAGATTTGGACGCACCGAATTACAAATACCAGTTTTCTCCTGCGGTGGTATGAGATACCAGTTTAAATGGCAAGATATCCCGCAGTGGCAAATTCCTCGCGACAACCAAGAAAATCTCGAAGCAACCATTCGTCGGTCGCTAGAAGTAGGTATTAACCACATAGAAACTGCTCGTGATTATGGTTCTTCTGAGATGCAATTGGGGCAAATTTTACCCAAGTTTAAACGCGAGGAGTTGATTGTCCAAACAAAAGTACCCCCAATGGAAGATGCCAAAAAATTCCGTGATACTTTTGAATTCTCCCTGAGAAATTTCCAGTTAGATTATGTTGATTTACTAGGACTACACGGCATTAACAATGCCGAATTATTAAACTACAGCATTCGTCCTGGTGGTTGTTTAGATGTAGCTAAAAAGCTTCAGTCTCAAGGGAAAGTCAGATTTATTGGCTTTTCTACCCACGGCTCAACGGAGACTATCATTCAAACCATTAATACCAATCAATTCGATTATGTTAACCTGCATTGGTATTACATAAATCAAAATAATTGGGCTGCCATTGAAGCTGCAACTCGCCACGATATGGGAGTATTTATTATCAGTCCCTCTGACAAAGGTGGGAAATTGTATAATCCACCGCCAAAGTTAGTTGAACTTTGCGCTCCCTTAAGTCCAATGGTGTTTAATGATTTGTTTTGTCTGAGTCATTCTCAAGTCCATACCCTGAGTTTGGGAGCTTCAAAACCGCAAGATTTTGACGAACATTTGCAGACTTTAGAATTACTAGATAATGCTGGAGAAATCTTACACCCGATTTTGGCAAGACTGGAGCAAGCAGCAATTGAAGTTTTAGGGGAAGAATGGGTGAAAACTTGGCGAATTGGTTTACCAAACCCTACAGAAACTCCAGGAAATGTCAATATTCCGATAATTTTATGGCTGCGGAATTTAGCCCTTGCTTATGATATGGTTGAGTATGGCAAAATGCGCTATAACTTGTTGGGAAATGGCAGTCACTGGTTCCCTGGTACTAAGGCAGAAAATATTCAAAATTTAGACTTAAGTCAATGTCTGCGTCATAGTCCCCATGCTGACCAAATTCCTCAGTTTCTCGCAGAAACACATCAGTTGCTAGGAGGAGAACAACTGCAAAGGTTGTCCCAGAGTTAGGATAGGACGGCTTTTATAGAGGCTTTCAACAGGGGTTTCAAGGGAGTACAATCTTTCTGGGAAACCCTGATTTTTTACTAGGGATAATTCCTCAATTATCGCTACTTACCATCTATTTTCCAATTACCATGACATAGTTTAATAATCCGCTACATCCGCTACCAAATCCGTTGCCACAGTTACTGATAGTAAATTTGGTAAAATTGGGTAATTTAAGTTCAGCTAGCAAATAACACTATCAAGCTGACCCTTGAACTAATTTAACAGGTAGGTAGCTATGAGTACAATTCTGGTGGTGGAAGACTCCCGCTGCCAAAGGGAGTGTATCTCACACCAGCTAAGATACAGTGGGTGGGATGTGATTGAAGCCGGTGATGGGATGGAAGCGCTGGATTGCATTGAGGCACTAAATCCAAATTTAGTATTGTTGGATTTAGTGATGCCGCATATGGATGGTTACGGTGTCTGTCGGATGGTGAAAGCGAACCCACAAACACGGGTTATCCCTGTAGTATTTCTCACCGGTTATCTCCAGAAATTAGATTGGCGTTCGGGTATAAAATATGCAGAGGCTTGCATTAGTAAACCGTGGAAACCACAGGAATTAGTTAATACTATCAAACGATTGATAGTCGCTCCGCAAAACTCACCAGCTAGTACCTGTGCTGAAGCTTGGATAGAGTACGGTGTTGTCAACATTAAAATGATTGAATTATACGAATGCCGTGCTGATGTCTGGGTCAAGAATGGCAAACAAATAATTAAATTGTACAACAACGCCTTAGCGGCTTTTGACAAAGCCTTAGAAATTGCTCCCAATCACTTTTTAGCAACTAAATATCAGCAAACTTTGCACCAGAAGTGGGTAATTTGGCAGGAAAAATTACAGCACACTAAACCATGCAAAGTATGCAAGTATTACTACGGCAAAGATAGCATTAACTGTGCTGTACATCCCTTTAGTCGTCCAGAGGAACTATGCGCTGACTGGGAGCCATAAGTCAGTACAGATGCGAAAAGTTCCGAAGCATCTTTATAACTCAGGACTCCACACTGGTGCATTTAGAACTTCTAATCATACAACCAAGTATTGGCAGCGAAATCATCTGGTGATTCTGGTTTTACTGGTGGCTGTGGGTGTACTTGTCTTTCCACACGGGGATAGTTTTTTTTGTAAGGTACTGGTTTGTAAACTGTGGGTTTGGGGGTAGTTTCTGGCGGTTTTGTCTCTTTTTCCGGCTTGGTAGTGTTTTTTTCTGCTATCAGTTTGGAGTTTTCTTCTGCTAGTTGCAATGCGGCTTTTTTCGCGTCATAAAGTTCTTTTTTTAGCCTTTCTACCAGTGCTTCTTGTTCAGCTAAGTGTGCTTGCAAGTCAGCGATTTTTTCCTGGAGATTTTTTTCTATTTCCTTTGCTTGCTCTAGCTTAGCTTGCAATTGTTGGAGTGTGACTTCTAACTCAGCTTTGGTAGGATAGGAACGTCTTGTAGTTGTTGCTGGGGGAGTCGGGGATGCTAATTCTTCCTCAGAGAAAGAATCTGAGTCGTTAATTGCTTGAGCGTTAACTTCTATTACTTCTGCCGTGGTATCTGGTGTATATTTTTCTGCTTCTTCCTGTAATAAATCTGACAGACGTTTTTTTACCATAGCTTCCTCCAATCTTGTTCTAATTCCTCGGCTACCTGACGATAATCTACTTCCGCTTCTCGTGCATTTTTACCACGCAATTTGGTAATCGCTACCCCCTCTAATGCGGCTCTTTCGTGAGCTTTATAAGCACGCACAAATGCATCAAAAACCGGAATTCCTAACTGCATAAGGGTCTTTTGGGCTTCTAGAGCTTCCCCCCAGCTACGGGTATCAACTTTTGTGAGCAATACACGATGGGGAGTACCCGCAGGTATAACGGCTTGGCTTACTGTGTTTATCAGCACAGCTAAATCCATTGCGGCTGGGGGTGTAGGCAAAACCAAATAATCTGCGATACTTACTACAGCAGCTAAGGCGACTGAGCGCAGCGCCGGAGGAGTATCTACTACAACTAAATCGTACCCTTCTATTCTATGTAAATCGCCTAAAAGTTGTGGATTTGTTTCTTGGGCTAAATCAAACCCCATTCCCAATGAACAGCGTTCTATCCACCAAGTTGCAGATCCTTGAACATCGGTATCAACCAAAAGTACTGATTTTTTTTCTGCGAAGCAAGCAGCCAAGTTGATGGCGGTAGTTGTTTTACCAACCCCTCCTTTACCATTGATGATTGCGACTATTTTAGGCACTGCTGACTATCACAACTGCTTTCACAAAATATACATCCGTCTGTCACACTCTGTTCGATAGACCTAGGAGCAAAAGTCATTTTTTGGAGATTTAACTACCGTTGCTTTGTTAACTACTGTCCTGTTTGTGCTAAGTTACCCAAGGTAACATTGAGCGTAAAATCTGTAGGTTCTCCTGGTTGAGTCGGAATCACATCAATTAGATAATCACCATTTGGTAACTGTCCTTTCCAAGACAATACTTTGGCTGCATCTTGCACTAGCTTACCTTCGGCATCACGAATATCTAAAGTTACAGCCCCTTGTTGCACAGCCACTGCTAGCTGCTGTCCGTCCACAACTTTGACTACATAACGCTTCACCCTTTGACTGGTACTGCGTCCGGAAACCGGAGATCCAGCACCAGGAGATGGTGTAATTCTCTCTTCATCAAATGTGGGTGTAGGTGGTGTGGGTGTGGGTGTAGGGGTAGCTGTTGGTGTGGGTGTGGGGGATGGTATGACTGGGTTCTCTAACAGCACATTCAGCTTATAGTTGCTCTGATTAATTCCCTTCACAGGACGCAGAACAATCGCATATTCCCCCGTAAACGGTAAAGTCCCTTCATAGCGAGTCACCCTTGTAGCGCGGTTGTCAATTGCTCTTAAATTTGGTCCAACAATACTCAGTAGTGTTCCTTCATTAACCAGGTCGGTTGTTAATTTTTGTCCCTGTTGACCCCGGAATCTATAGAAGACGGTAGCATTTTGTTGCAGTGTATCCTCTATCACGGTTTGTTGACCCGGTAACAAGGAAATATTCTGCGTAAATTCCGTAGGTGTTGGTGTAGCCGTAGCTGTAGGTGAAGCGGTGGGTGTAGGTGTTGGTGAAGCGGTAGGTGTCTCTGTCGGGGTCTGTGTAGGGCTAGCAGTCACCAGAGGAGAAGGAAAAGGTTGTGGTGCTGGTGGTGCTTGACTTTGGCGGATAGCACTCACAAGTGCCCAAGATCCAAATCCTGCTAGCAGCACGACACTAGTAAAAATTGCTCCTACCGCCCAAGGATTATCTAACAGAGAACGGTTTGCTGGGTCAGGAATCGAGCGGCTGGGTCGAGTTTGTCTAGTACCGCCACTGGGGGGAAGTGCTGCTGGTGCGGGACTTGGACGCCTCCCTACCGCAATGGTTTCTACCTGAGATATTGGCGGGGTTGACGGTTGAGCGTTGGTGGTGGGAACTTGAGTTGGGGGAGCTACTTGACCAAGAGATTCTAATGCTTGGGTAACATCATTAGCTGTTTGGTAGCGATCGCCTGGTCGGTAGTTGAGCATCTTATTCAAAATCTCAGCCAACCCTGGACTCACTGATGCCGAGCGTTCCCAATTCCAAGTTAAGGTGTTTTCGTCATATAATTCTTGCGGTTCCCTGCCGGTGAGCAACACTAGGGCAGTGACAGCCAAAGCGTACAAATCGCTGCTAGGATAAGCCCGACCTGTTTGGATTTGTTCGCTGGGGGAATAGCCTAATTTTCCTACTGTGGTGGCGGGGGCGGTATTATCGGGGGATTGTAATTTCGTTGCTAGTTCTTTCACCACCCCGAAGTCAATTAATACTGGAGAGCGATCTCGCTCCCGTAAAATTATATTGTCTGGTGAAATATCTCGGTGAATGATGCCGCGATTGTGAATATGGGACAATACGGGCAACAAAGAGCGCACCAGTTGTAATACTTCTGGCTCTGTGAAGGTTTGACCAATATCTTGGCGCTCCGTGAGTAAGGTGCGGTAAGTTTTCCCAGCTACATAATCTTGAACTAAAAACAACCGCTGGTCTTCTTCAAAGGTAGCCCGGAATTGCGGCACTTGAGGGTGCTGAATTTGATATAAAATCGTCGCCTCTCGCTGAAAAAGCTCCTTCGACTTGTCTAGAACGTAAGCTCCGCTTTGCTTAGGAATTAATTCTTTGAGGGCACAAAGTTCGTTAAACCGCCCCTGATCCTCTGCCAGATAGGTGCGACCAAATCCTCCCTGACCCAAAATACTCATGATCCGGTAGCGGTTTTGCAGGACAGTTCCAATTGGAATCGGTGGTTGCATAGTCGATTATATTGACGCGATGAGCAGAAGCAGTTGACTTTGTGGCAAGTAAGTCTTGTTTTGAGTTGTTATCTCGATTTTCCCATTGAATCCTCATTCTGGAGGCTGTTACACAATAGTCTTTAGATTTTCTTTGGTTGGGAATTGCGATCGCCCGTGTTGCGCCGTTGCTGAATCAGGATTATTGCTTTATCTTATGTTATTTACTCCAGCACTTGACTTTTACCCCTAAAGAGTGGTGTCTGGCAGCAATATTTAATTTATCTTTATAAACTCAGGAAGGATATTTAAAGTTTTTGAATTTAATGCACTCTCAAACTGTACGATTAAGCAATTTTGCGACTATACTCAAGAGCGGCTGATTAGATAGAAACTATCCCATGCACGATCAAGTTTGAGCTTTGTTCAGGTATGTTTACTTTTGTCACTAAAGCGTGATAATTCCTCATACATTAATTTTTAAGAAAGTTTTGAGGAAATTTGCCAAATCTGTGATGATAAGATTGCCGTGAATGCACATCGAGGGTATGCCGTGCTCAGTTCTGCAACTTTGACACCTCAGCCAACTACTACTACAACTACAGCAGTTGCTGAGAATAATCGGCTGCGGCTGTTCTCTGGCTCTGCCAATATACAACTGTCCCAACAAGTAGCTCGTTACCTGGGTATGGACTTGGGACCGATGATCCGCAAACGATTTGCGGATGGGGAAATATACGTCCAGATACAAGAATCAATCCGGGGCTGTGATGTATATCTCATCCAGCCCTCTTGTCATCCTGTTAACGACCACTTAATGGAATTGCTGATTATGATTGATGCTTGTCGTCGCGCTTCCGCACGGCAGGTGACAGCAGTAATTCCTTATTATGGTTATGCTCGCGCTGACCGGAAAACCGCAGGTAGAGAATCAATTACTGCTAAGTTGGTTGCCAACCTGATTACCGAAGCCGGAGCAAACCGGGTGATAGGGATGGATTTGCACTCAGCGCAAATTCAGGGATATTTTGACATTCCTGTAGATCATGTTTTTGGTGCGCCAGTGATTATTGATTATCTGGTGAGCAAGCAACTGTCTGACATTGTGGTCGTTTCTCCTGATGTTGGTGGTGTCGCCAGAGCAAGAGCGTTTGCTAAAAAGTTAGATGATGCGCCTCTAGCGATAATTGATAAACGCCGTCAAGCTCATAATGTGGCTGAAGTCATGAACGTCATCGGTGACGTGAAGGGCAAAACAGCAGTGCTGGTGGATGATATGATTGACACTGGTGGCACCATTTCTGAAGGTGCCAAAATATTGCGTAAAGAAGGGGCACGTCAGGTATACGCCTGTGCTACCCATGCCGTATTTTCACCACCAGCTATTGAACGCTTGTCTAGTGGCGTATTTGAAGAGGTCATCGTCACCAACACCATTCCTATTCCTCAAACAGACCATTTTCCCCAACTGACTGTGCTGTCAGTCGCAAATGTCCTAGGGGAAACCATCTGGCGTGTTCATGAAGATAGTTCCGTAAGTAGCATGTTTCGTTAATATTAAGGCGTGGGTGCATTGAGCCAGATGACTAAATATTAAGTTTTGTGAGGGTACAACCTGCGTTGTGCCCTTTGTTTGTCTTGAGCTTTGTTTTTCAGCTAATTCCGCTCTTGTGCCTCACACTTAACTCTCCGGGTTCAGTGACGAGAGGAATGGCTTGGGTATCGATGGCGTTCAACACCCATCGACACCAAAATTCCTGATGTATTATCCCAAGACATCACTGATGGTTCGTTCGTAAAAAGCTGAAAAAGCTGGGTGATTGATTGGTCTATTGATGAAGATTGGACAGAGGAAGGAATTGCAAATGAGTTAATGGGTAAGGATGTTCCCAATAGTGATATTGTGTTGGCTTTTCAACCTCCAGAAGTGAGAAAGTTTACTGATTTTGCAACAGTTTAGAATATAGAACAGCAAGAGTGCGATAGCGAAGCGAGTAAAGCTTTCAGCAGATCGCCTCTCTACAAAAAGCGACCGCCGTTGATCAAGCCCTCAGTGCTAATGGCAATCATCGAACCTACAGATTATGACGTTTTGATTGGGAGTTCAGTAGTATAATTAAGTTGGGGCTTTTTGTCTTTTTAATCATCCAAACTTTTTATTATGCCTGCTAAGGATATTTACCATGATGCTGTTAAAAATGCTTTAGTTAAAGACGGTTGGACAATTACAGCCGACCCTTATTTTATTATATACAAAAAATTAAAACTCATCGCTGATATTGGGGCTGAACGTCCATTTGCAGCAGAAAGAGAGAATCAAAAAATTGTTGTTGAGGTGAAGAGTTTTCTTAATCCATCCTTTATTTATGATTTGGAACAAGCTCTAGGTCAGTATATCCTCTATCGGAACTTTCTCAAAAGAACTGCTCCGGAGCGTTTACTTTATTTAGCGATAAATCAGCGAGTATATAAAGTTAATTTTGATGAAACTATCCAAATAGTTGTTGATGAGAATCAGCTAAAACTAATTATTGTCGATACCGATCAGGAGGTAATCACAAAATGGATAAATTAAGCCATTATCGCTCACTAATTCAAAAAATTATCACCGAGTACAATCAACTCTGTTCTCAAGTTGCAACTCCCAATATTGAGATGCTTTTAGCGTTTGATGAAAAAAGAGATCAATATTTATGGTTTGAAGTAGGCTGGACACCAGAGGAAAGAATCAAAGGAATTTCCGTTCACATTCGGATTAAAAATGACAAAATTTACATTGAAGAAGATTGGACGGAGGAAGGAATTGCAAATGAGTTAATGCGTAATGGTGTTCCCAGTAGTGATATTGTCTTGGCTTTTCAACCTCCAGAGGTGAGAAAGTTTACTGATTTTGCAACAGTTTAAAAGATAGAACAGCAAGCAGCGATCGCATCCACACAAAAAGTGCGATAGCGAAGCGAGTAAAGCTTTCAGCAGATAGCACGTCGATAAAAAGTAAAATGCGATATGCCTCCAGCACGCTTCGCGAACGCATTCGCTCTAGATTTGAGCCTGTTGTCTGTCATTCACCGAATCAGGTGAAATCCAACATTTATCGGCTTGATTGAGTCTTAGGTGTTGGGTTTCATGCTTCAACCCAACCTACAGGATTTAGCTCTACAAAAAGCGCGATAGCGAAGCGAGTAAAGCTTTGCTGCAGATCGCCTATCTATAAAAAAGTAAGCGCGATGCTCCAAAGGAGCCGCCTTACGGCGATCGCATCCACACTCCTGATCTCAATAATGTCTGGTGAGGAGATCAATAGGTGACGAAGTGCGTTGGCGTAGCCTGCCGTAGGCATTCGCCAACCCGCTCGTTTAAAATAGAAGTTACATATAGCTCTGCGGTCAATATGGACAGGATTTCCGTCAACTCTCAAATCCACTTCGGTAAGCCTTGCATAGCGGGTACGCGCATTACCGTACAGAGCGTTCTCGAATTACTAAATGAAGGGCTTTCCTTTGAAGAAATTATCCGAGATTACTACCCCGATCTGCAAGTGGATGATATTCGAGCCTGCCTGCAGTATGCCATTGCACTGGTAGCAGCTGAAGATGTTCATTTGGCATCAGCTTGATTATGCGATTTCTGATTGACCAAGATGTGTACGCTGTTACCGCAAAGTTTTTGATTGATGCAGGACACGATGTAATTCTTGTATCTGAAATTGGTCTAGCGCAAGCAAGTGATGAAGAAATACTCACAGTAGCGCAGTCGGAAAATCGCATCCTTGTTACGCGAGACAGAGATTATGGAAATCTTGTTTTTGTTAGGGTAATTGGAACAGGTGTGATTTACCTTCGAGTCTTACCTAAAACTGTGAATGCAGTTCACAACGAACTAGCACGAGTTATAGAAACTTACTCTGAAGTAGAACTAAAAGGGACATTTGTAGTTGTAGAGCCAGATGGACATCGGTTTAGAAAACCATTTACATAGGGATTTGAGTTAGTTCGGTGTTGGATGGGGAAAGAGCGATAGCGAAGCGAGTAAAGCTTTCAGCATATCGCCTATCAGTAAAAAAGTGAGGGGCGATCGCCTCTCTACAAAAAACGCGATCGCCCATCGATAACAAATCAAATGCGATCGCGTCTTAGGTGTTGGGCTTCATGCTTCAACCCAACCTACGAAGCTACGAGGCTTAACTTTTGTCTACGCAAGCGCAGCTACTTCGTTATTCTTCAAAATAATGTAATCATGAGTATAGTAGCTCTCCGCAGCATCTAAAAGTTCACTCATAAGCCAAAGATTAATTCCACCAGATACAAGTCCACCAAGTATTGGAACCCATGATGTTCCAAGTTTTGCTGCTAACTTGGCTGCTAACTTAGATGATGCCATAGAGATTGCAATAACCGCTAACTTAGCACCTAGCTTTGAGCCTCCTTTGACAGCCAGCTTTTTGGTAATAATTTTCCCAGTCAATTTACCAGAAACTTTTGCAAGTGACTTCACCCCAAGCTTAGCTGAAATTTTTCCGCTTGGAGCAAACCTCGCTTCTGAAGCTGCTTTTCCCCAAGGACTGACACTTTCAGAAACCGCAATTGCAACGGCTCCAGCAGGAACTGTATTAGACGGGACTCCAATCTTAGTCCATACAGCCAGTATCAAGTCAATATCATTGGGATTAACGCTTTTTTCCAGAGCATAACCAACACCCAAACAACCTTGTCCTGCATTTTTCCCTAACCAAGCTAGGTCAGCAACCATAGCAGCTATTCCCCAAGGTCCTCCCATCGATCCAGCTAAGGCACCAGAACCTGTCACTAATGCTATTTGCCGTGCTTTCCAATCATTAACAGACATACCACGTGCAATCTTACGGAGATTCGACATCTCTTCTGCGTTTGCAGAGGGCTTGAGTATAGCCTCAACAATCTCTTTGGCAATATTCTCAGGTGAAAACTTTGGCATATTGCTATGACTCCTAAGCGCCTAACCATTACATTGTCCCGAAGTTGCAGTAGAATACTTTCCCTGGTCGGCTTATCTCATCATCTGAGGTTTAACTTTTAGGACTTACGCAAGAACGCCACACATAGCGAGGGGCGCACGGCACGTCAGTCCGTCCCTACTAATGGCGGTTCAAAGACCAATTTGCGTAAGTCCTGACTTTGAACAGTCTGAACACCTTCTGCTCTGCCTTCACTGAATTAAAACCCAAGACCAATCCCTTTATCAATCGGATCGAGATCGGAACTTTTACCCAAAAACTCCCAAAAATGTCGGCAAAATGTCGGAAAGATTGGATAGAATCGGGAAAACCCGCCCATATCACCCATCTATGGACATTGCAAAAGTCTTGAAACTCGCAGATGAATTGCTCTTCATGCATACAGGCGAACATCTAGAGCATCTGCAAGAAACTATTCTTAAAGGCACATTACAAGGTTATAAATACGCCAAAATTGCCTCGGAAAACCATTTAAGTGAAGGTCATGTGCGAGATACTGCATCGGAATTATGGCAAGCTTTATCTGATGTTTTAGGGGAAGATGTTAATAAATTAAATGCACGGAATATTTTAGAAAAAATTATTATTTCTAACAATGGAACAATAGGATATTTGGTAAATGGCAATAAAGTAAATATTTGTTCAAAACCAAAGCGATCGCCTAAATCTTCTCCCCTATCCAAACAAACTGCAAACAAAACCTACTTAGACATAGATACCGCCCCAGAAATTACCGCCTTTTACGGACGAACTGATGAATTAAACACTTTAAAAACCTGGCTAATTCAAGATTGTCCCCGCATCATTACCTTAGTTGGCATTATTGGAATTGGCAAAACGACGCTTGCCATCAAACTCATTGAAGAATTATCAACTCAATTTGAATATATTGTTTATCGTAGTCTCCGGTATTCTCCAACTCTAGATAGTTTTTTAACTGATTTATTGCCAACTTTCATCTCCCCCATTATTCCCAATACCCTGGGTCGCCAAGTCGATATATTGCTTAAATTTATCCGCCAACATCGGTGCTTAATTATTATAGATGATGTGCAGATGATATTTGAAACCGGACAATTTGCTGGACAATCTCAAGCAGAATTTGAAGGTTATTATCTGTTATTTAAACAGATAGCAGAATTGTCTCATGCAAGTAGTTTGTTATTGATTACTAGCGAACAACCAGAAGATGCGACTACTCGTAATAAATTCACCCGTTGTTTAAAAATCACAGGTTTGGGAGAGTCTGCTAAACAAATATTAAAGGATAAAGAACTGTCAGACGAACAGATGTGGGATATCTTAATTGAAAAGTATCAGAGTCATCCCTTATGGTTAGAAATAACAGCAACCATGATTCAAGAACTATTCGCTGGCAAAGTCACGGAATTTTTAGCTTATCCTGACTTGATATTAAGTAATGGGCTTGAATTTCAACTCAGTCGTTTATGGATAAGATTAACAGAGTCAGAAAAACAGGTAATGAATTATTTAGCTAAACAAGAAGATGCAGTTACTTTAAGCCAGATTTTACAGGAAATATCTCATCCTCCCACAGACTTATTAAAAGCCATACAATCCTTAAAAAGACGGTGTTTCTTAGAAGATACGCCGAACTACGTTGACGCTAATAATGGGGAGAATAATCGCTCTTCTTTACTAAGAATTAATCCGATTTTCAAATATTATTTAATTTCTCTTCCTTAGTTACCAACTTAATCTCAAAATCTCATTTTTTGCACTACATTGAATAATTTTAATAGCAAATAACTCATACCATAATTAATATGCATAACCCAGTTGTTTAGAAATTATAAGTAATATGATTACTTACCTCAGAAACCTTTTTTTCTAAAAATAATGTATCCATAAGCGTATCAATTTCTTGTTCGCTAAGTTTCTTTTGAATTAACAAAGATTTTATGTACTGGTGTAATGTCTTTCGAGTTTTCGGACGTTTATTTTTTTGAATTTTAGAGAGATTATCGATAATTTTTGCTACTAAATCTTTATTCTGCGAAATCAATAAGTCTTTATCTTTAGATAACTCACTTAAGCTTTGTATTCTCTGGCATCTCACATTCTGCTTGCTAATGTACTTTATCAACGGGTCAAAACCTTTATCTTTGGATAAAATTATGAATGAACTATTGCCGCTATCTTGACTGAGCTTACCAAGAAAAAATGCAATATGAAAATCAAGAGCATTACTGCCAGACCCTTCTATTATTATCCATTCCACTCTCTGTCCGAACTGTTGGGTTATTTGTACCAACTCTAAGGGAATCTTATTCTGGGACTGCCCCAAAAATATCTTGATATCAATATCCTGTTTTTGAACTAGCGATAAATCAATATTTTGAATATTTTCATAATCTACAAGCAGGATTGTCTTTTTCAGCTTTTGATTCATAATATAGCGTTTCCTAGTCTACTGCTCTACAAATTTATCGGCGTTAATCTGCGTCCATCCTCAACAATCGGCGGTTAATTCTTTCTTGCTATACCTCATGAATGTGAGAATCGCTATAATAACTTCTGTTAAAGAAAACGTAATTCGCAATTCCAATCAACAGAACTACGAATTACGAATTACCAAATTATTCCAATCCCATCACCCAACGATAATGCGGTTCCAATTCCCGCGCAGTTTTCGACTTACGTTGAGCATCCCACTGACTGCGGTTAAATAATTCCTGACGCAACGCATCGACATCAATATTTATCACCTGACCTTCAACAACAATTTGTTTACCATTCACCCACACACTATGCACAGCATTTGTCGGTCGTCCCATAATTAACAAACCAATGGGGTCAGTCCGGGGTAATAATGATAAACTCGTCAAATCATAAAGCACCAAATCTGCTTTTTTACCCACAGTCAGCGAACCGAATTTATCCGCCATATTCAAGCCCCTAGCACCACCTAAAGATGCCATTTCCACGGCTTGACGGGGTGATATCCAGTGTTGATAATCGAAGTCGGTAATATTGTGCAGCAGCGAACCAATTTTAATCGCTTCCAACAAATCTTGGGAATCATTACTAGAGGCACCATCGCAACCAAAGGTGACATTTACCCCCGCTTGACGATATTTCAAAATTGGAGCGATACCGCTACCCAAACGCAAATTACTTAAGGGATTGTGAACAACTGTAGACTGAGTTTCCGCGAGGATAGCAATGTCATTATCCGTTAACCAGACGCAATGGGCTAGGGATGTTCTCTCATTTAAATATCCAATCCGCTCCAGATGTTCCACCGCTGAGCAACCGTACTTCTCTAGCGCTAGCTTTTCCTGTGCCTTAGTTTCCAACAAGTGGGAGTGACGACAGAGATTATAGCGATCGCTTAACTCAGCGCAACCAACAAAAAGTGCGTCAGTACACAGTTGAATCCCCGTCGGTGCGACTAAAATAGACATACCCTCATCCGGGCGATGGTACTTCTTGGTAGCTTCTGCAATCAATTGCAGAGTTTCTGCTGTTGAGCGAAAATACGGCTCGTGGCTTTGTTCTGATTCTCCTGACGGGATACCTGCGGTGAGGGATTCATCTTGAATTAATGGCGCAATAAACGCACGTATCCCCACTTCTTGATAAGCTTGCACCGCCGCTGCAATCGTTTCTGGTTCTTTTCCGGGAATTAATACTAAATGGTCTACCACACTCGTACCACCAGACAGTAGAGTTTCCACCGCTGTCCCCAAAGCACTCAGGTATACTTTTTCCGTGTCTAGAGGCGCAAAGTCGTATAATTCCGCAAGCCACAATTCTAGAGGAAATGGCGGAATTACTCCCCGTTGCCACATTTCCGAGGAATGGGTATGGGCATTGACGAAACCAGGTAAAAGTAACTTATTCGTACCATTAATTACCGTACCGCTGACATCCAGATGGGGTGCGATCGCCGTAATTTTCCCATCTGCTATTTGCACATCGGTGATAGTGTAACCATCATCGGTAGGAATCAGAGCATTCTTGATAGTGTATTGCACAGCTTGAACCTTGATTAATAAATGCAAAAGATTATCTGACTTCAGAGTGAAAACAGAGCAAACTAATGAAGGATGAAAACTAAAGAGGTTTATAATTCTTCATTTTTCTTTCTTGCTGATTACCTATGAACTTACCCTTAAGAAAACTAGGAGTTTCCCCCAATGCGTGGGGGGTTAATCATGAAATTGCTGATATTACCCGTCCTCCCATTAACCCACAACCCGTTATTTTAGCGACAGAAACCAAAACCCTGCGCCTAGATTTAGCAAAAACTGCCATCCTGGTAATTGATATGCAAAACGACTTCTGTCACCCTGACGGCTGGTTAGCGCATATCGGGGTAGACATTACTCCCGCTCGTCAACCGATTACACCCTTAAAAGATTTACTTCCCGCTCTGCGTGATGCAGGTATCCCTGTAATTTGGATAAACTGGGGGAATCGTCCTGACTTGTTAAATATCAGCGCTGCTTCCCGTCACGTCTACAACCCCACAGGGGAGGGTGTGGGACTAGGCGACTCCCTACCAGCTAATGGTGCTAAAGTATTGATGGCAGGTAGTTGGGCAGCAGCGGTAGTAGACGAACTCGAACAATTACCAGAGGATATTTGTGTTGATAAATACCGTATGAGTGGCTTTTGGGACACCCCGTTAGATAGTATTCTGCGGAACTTGGGACGCACCACGTTATTGTTTGCCGGTGTAAATGCTGACCAGTGCGTGATGACAACCCTGTGTGATGCAAATTTCTTGGGATACGACTGCATCCTCGTCAAAGACTGTACCGCCACCACCTCCCCAGAGTACTGCTGGTTGGCGACACTGTACAACGTCAAGCAATGCTTTGGTTTCGTCACCGACTCCCAATGTATTTTAGAAGTCCTGTAGGGGCGCCAGGCCTGGTGCCCCTACTTTTATTCAGGAGAACTCAGATATGCACGCCGCTCGATGTGTAATTCCTGTCATCAAATCTCCCAGAGACTACCAAGCCTATCGCATCAGTCCCCATGATACCAATCGCTTGGCAATAGTTTTTGACCCAGCCATTGCCAATACTTCCCTGACTTGTTGCGTGGAAATATTTGACGTGGCTGGGAAAACTCCCCCCAACCGTCATCAATGGGCAGTAGAAATGTTTTTTATCCTCAAAGGTGAAGGTAAAGCATCCTGTGATGGTAAAACAGTCACTATCAAAGCTGGGGATAGCTTATTAGTTCCCCCTACGGGAACGCATGTCATTGAAAACACAGGTTCCGGTAGACTCTATACCCTGACAGTCATGGTTCCCAATGAAGACTTTGCCGAACTAATTCGCAGCGGTACACCAGTAGAATTAGACGAGGAGGATATGGCAGTCTTAGGAAGGTTAGATGTTTGGAACCACAGATGAACACAGATGAACACAGATAAGACAAAATTTATCAGTGTTCATCTGTGTCTATCTGTGGTTGAATTGATAACACAACCCGTTTAACATCGACTTTCGGGTTGCCAAAATTCATTAGTAAACATACTTGAAGATGGCTAGCTTTCAGGTAATTTAAGCACTGGGCAAAATGAACATCATTAAGAGTGTTAACTGCTTTCAATTCTACCAGCACACATCTTGCCACCAGTAAATCAGCGAAATATTCTCCAACTACCACACCGTCATAAAATACCGTTATCCCATACTGTTGTTCTACTATTAACCCTGCCTTTCTCAACTCATGAGCTAAAGCATTCTCATACACCTTCTCTAAAAATCCAGCACCTAAAACATTACTAACCTGATAAGCACATCCAATAATCCTCTGCGTAACCTGATTTATATCCATCTTCATCTGTGTTCATCTGTGTTCATCTGTGGTTCCATTTATAATTCACAACCACAGACATCACCATCTAACCTATGCACAAACTACTCCCCAAACAAACCGCCTCTATGTTCACCCGCGATGGGGTACGCTTAGATGCAGATATCTACCGTCCCGACGCGGAAGGGGAATTTCCCGTATTACTCATGCGTCAACCCTACGGACGGGAAATAGCATCCACGGTCGTCTATGCTCATCCTAGCTGGTACGCTGCTCAAGGCTATATCGTAGTGATTCAAGATGTACGCGGAAGAGGTACATCACAAGGCGAATTTCAGGTATTTGTCAACGAAATAGCCGATGGCGAAGATACGATAAACTGGGCAGCAACCCTGAGTTGTAGTAATGGGAATGTCGGGATGTATGGCTTCTCCTACCAGGGAATGACACAACTATATGCTGCTGCTGCTAAACCACCAGCATTAAAGACCATTTGTCCGGCGATGGTAGGCTATGACTTGTATACCGACTGGGCGTATGAAGGTGGTGCATTTTGCTTACAATCTAATCTTAGCTGGGCGTTGCAATTATATGCCGAAAACGCCAGATTACGTCAAGATGAGGCGACTTATCACGCTTTACTTGCAGCAGCACAGAATTTACCATTGTGGGATAGTTTTCCTGCTCGTCCAGAAATACTCACCAATCTCGCCCCTAATTCCTTTTATCACGATTGGTTATCCCATTCCCAACCGGATGAATATTGGCAGAAATTATCACCCCAGGGATATCTGCAAGATGTAGACTTACCGATGTTCCATATTGGTGGCTGGTTTGACACTTTCCTACGGGGTACTATGGGCTTCTATCAAGATATGGCACAACGCTCTTTGAACCGCCAACAGCTATTAGTCGGACCTTGGACACATATCCCTTGGGGACGGAAAGCCGGTGCGGTGGACTTTGGTGCATCGGCATCCAGTCCTGTCGATGAAATGCAGATCCAGTGGTTTGATTACTTCCTCAAGGGTATAGATAACGGGTTGTCTGATCAACCATCTATTTATCTATTTGAAATGGGGGGTGATAGATGGACAGATTTCGCCAATGTAAAAGAATTAGAACAGAAAACGTATTTTTTGTCAAGTACCGGGCTTGCCAGTATCAGGGAAGATGCCGGAAGCCTAATCGAACATCTCCACTCCCAAATTCCAGATGCTGTAGATGTAATTGTTCATGACCCTTGGCGTCCCGTTCCCAGTTTAGGTGGACATGTGGCAATTCCGGCGGGTTCTTTTGAGCGTTCCTCTATCGATTGTCGTTCTGATGTTCTTACCTATACTAGCGAACCCCTGACGGAGGATTTACATTTAGCGGGGGAGGTAGTGGTTGAGGTGTGGTGTAGCGCAGATAAACCCAGTTTTGATTTGTCTGCGGTATTGTCTTTAGTGTATCCCGATGGACAAGTTTTTAATTTTACGCAAGGTTACATGCGAGTTAATTCGCCACAAACACCGTTAAGACTGACATTGCAATATACTTGCGCGAAAATTTCTAAGTACAATGCGTTGCGTTTGAGTTTGAGTGCTGCGTGTTTTCCTGCATATTTAATGAATTGTGGTACGGGTGGGGTGCTAGGTAGCGATAAGTTAATGGATGCTCAAATCATCACTGTCACAATTAAGTCAGGAGGTGATTGTTCATCAAAAGTTTTGTTGCCGATTGTTCCACAAACTTGAAGCAAGCATAACTGTATATTAAGCTGAGGAGTAGTTGAAAAAAATCTTTGATCCGCCATAATTTTGGATGCATCGCTATGAACAATAAAGCTATGCCTTTAAACTCTGATGATGTCATTCTTTTGCAGAAGGATTCGTTTACAATTAGTCGATTGAAAGAATTGATTCATATCCAACTGAGAAACAAGTTAGCTAGGTCTTACTACGATTCCCAAACTCAAAAGCCAGAAGCAACAGTCTTAGCTTTGTTCAGTCAACTAAATATTGGGGAAGAAGAACTTATAATTGCCGAAATTCAGTATAACCTTTTACTCGATTGTCAAATTCTAAAAGTTGACAATGGCGGTGGATGGCAAAAAGGACAGCTTAAAATTCAAGCATCAATATCACCATCTCCTAAAAACCAAAAACCGGATACATTTATTATGGAGTTTTATCCAGCAACTGCACCAGTACCAGCCTCAGTTTGAGATGATAATTTCAACCACCGGCGACAGAATTCAGCCGGTTTAATCCGCTAATACAATATAATTGGCAACGGATTTTTACCAGGAATTTAACGACTAGATTAATCTCTATCAACCCAGGATAAATCATCAGTTACATCCGGTTATCATCCGTTGCTAAAATCTTATTAAAATCTAGAAAAACTTGTGAACATAATCCTCCACATCACCCACCGCCAAAAATGGGAAAATTCAAAGCAAAACGGTAGCTATCGTGGTGATACGCTAGATACAGAAGGTTTTATTCATTGTTCAACACCAGAGCAAATTGTGAAGACAGCCAATAGATTTTTTGCTCACCAGCAAGAATTGGTATTGCTGTGCATTGACAGCGATAAAGTACAACCAGAAATTAAATACGAAGGTGTAGCAGAGGATGAATTATTTCCTCATATTTATGGACTTCTAAATCTTGATGCAGTATTCCAGGTTCTCGACTTTGAACCAGGTGCAGATGGCAGCTTTGAAATTCCTCCAGAAATTGCACAAATGATGTAAATTTACTTGGCGCTATTTTTATAGACGCTAAACTAAAAAAAGGGTGATTTTTGGGAGAAATAAACACAGATGATTTATCTGTGTTCACCTCCCTATTTCCCCCCCCTGTACAGCGGGAAGATAGAGGAAAAATAGTTACTTATTTGTTTATAGCGTTTCCTAGTTTACTGACGTAGAAATTTATCGGCTAAAGGCTGCGTTTATCCTCTTCTATCGGCGGTTAATTTTTTCCTGCTCTACGTCACAAATGTAGGAATCGCTATATCGGGTATAAATGACAAAAAGTGCATTTTATTTGCGATTTATCTGCACAGATATTTGTTGGTAAACTGTCTTATCTAGCTCTTCCTTACCTGTCTGTAACAACCATTGTTCTAATCCACGGTTTTTATCAGTAAATTGCTCTGTTTTGTTACCGCGTTTAGTGATAACAACCCCATTAGCAATCACAATTTCGTCATAACCACCGATACCTTGGTCATTATCTCTGACAATCAGTCCCCGATACCCAAGACCTTGATTAATCGGACTTTGAGTCTGATTTTTAGGTAATTTTTGCAGTAAATTCAGGAATTCGCTAGCTTCTTGGGAAGTTAAAACCCATTGTGGGTTAGTTCTACCACTAAATGCATCCAATTCTACTTGCATGGGTTTATCTCCTGTAGTAGCTACGCCAGAACATCCTAGCAAAGTTACGGCAATAAATGGTAAAGCTAATGGTAAAGCTAAATTGACAATCCTATGGGGAAACGATGTCCCGGAGTGTAGCCATTTCATATTTTACCTCCATGATGTTTTTTGGAGTAACTGAAATTAAAAATTACCTTTTTTTGTCAAGACTGTTGATTTCTCTAACAGCACGTGACCTGAAGGTTTTTTCTAAGTAAAAAGACGCAACAGAAAATATTTTAGTTCCCGAATCTTGGGCGATTTATATCAGAAAACATGAGATTTGGCGTTTCATAACTCCAAATCTCTATTCCCTATATTTCAGTACTAGCTATTAACGGATTCTCATGCTTCTGGCTGCATACATATAGCCGCAGAAGAGAGTGTAGCCACCTCGGTCTGCTGTCTGTGGATTGGTAATTACATGACCACTGTTGTCAGTATTTCTGGCGGCAGTTCGACCTGGTTTATGACCCCAAAAACGGTTACTATGGTAACGATACCAGTGGTAGTCTACACCCGGCCAAACTACTAGAGCCATTAGCCAGCGTGGATTTTCGGAATCGGGAAGACAATCACCAAATTTATGGGCACCATCAGATAAAGCACCCCTCATCACAGATGGACAATCCATCGGATATGGAAAGAAACCAGTTGCTCTTCCTGGTTGAGCAAAGGTATTAGTTCTGCGGTTGGTAGCATAGTTATAGCAGTTATTATTTGCTTGGACAGTAGGGTCGTTATTCCAAAAACCGGGATTGAATGCAGACCATTCATAAGCACAAGAAACCATAGGCTGATCCATTTGTGAAGTCATACCTTCAGCCCCTATAGTTACCGTCATCCTTTCTGCTCTGGGAAGACTATCCAACTGTTCTAACAGCAATTGCTGTAGATTTTCTCCCTCCATATCTGGGACAGGTTGCATGAAACTATTAACGCGCATACCACTGGACATGGTGCTGATTAATTGTTCAGCAATTTCCAGTCCTTTTGATTCCAACATGGATGCACCATTAGCAATGGTAAAATTAGCAGGTAAGTTATATTGGCTGTGGATTTCATCACTGAGAAATTCTAAACTCATCCCCCGAAAGCCAAGACCTTGAAACCCAGAATTGCTGTCAGCAACTACTCCCCGGTTGTTAGCAATTTGTTTGATGATATCTTTGGCTTGATTTTCATCTAAAATCCAGGAAGGATTTTCCCGACCAGAAAAAATATCAGCAGTAACTTTTAACATTCGTTAATTTCCATCCTTGTTGATCAGCAGAAGTTATCTCTTGCTCAGACAACTAGCCTGATAAACTTTATTCTGGTCTTGATTTCTCGATTCCACAGTACCCGTCAAGGGTACTTATTTCTTGTAGAATTTAAAAAAATAGTAGATTGCTTACTAAATACAATCAGGATAATTTATGACCAAGAACATTGATGCTGCTGAGTACGTGACACAAATGGCATTAATGATAGATTTGCCCATTGACAACGAGTACCATCAGGGAGTGGTAGAAAATTTTCAGAGGATAAGTTTCATCGCTCAGCTTGTAAATGAGTTTCCTTTGCCGGAAAATGTGGAAGCAGCACCTGTATTTGAACCATGAATGTAAAACAATTGGATGCCTTTGCGATCGCCGAAGCTGTCCGAGAAGGTAAGCTTAGTGCAACTGAAGTCACTCAAGCTGCTTTAGAAACAATTGCACGGCGGGATAGTCAATATAATTGTTTTACATCTGTGATTGCCGATGCTGCTTTGGCTGATGCTGCTATAATAGATAATCAAGTAGCGCAAGGGAACAATCCCGGTTTGTTGGCTGGTGTCCCCGTCGCCGTCAAAAATCTCTTTGATATCGCTGGGTTAACAACCCTTGCCGGTGCGAAAATTAATGCCAACAATCCACCCGCAACCCAGGATGCAACAGCAGTAGCCAAGCTGAAACAAGCAGGTGCAGTGCTATTGGGAGCTTTGAATATGGATGAGTACGCCTATGGGTTTGTAACGGAAAATTCCCATTACGGTGCTACTCGCAACCCCCATGATGTCACCCGTGTAGCTGGAGGTTCCTCTGGAGGTTCCGCAGCAGCGGTAGCAGCGGGTTTGGTTCCCTTAACCCTGGGTTCAGATACCAATGGTTCTATTCGCGTCCCAGCAGCTTTGTGTGGGGTATTTGGCTTGAAACCCACCTATGGTAGGTTATCCCGTGGGGGGGTAGCTTTATTTTCCAGCAGTTTTGACCATATCGGACCTTTTGCACGTTCAGTCAGGGATATGGCGACAGCTTTTGATGTCCTCCAGGGGGAAGATAAACGCGACCCAGTTTGTACTAAACGTCCACCTGTAGAAACGCGAAATTTCGCATCTGGACACCAAAATATTGATGATTTGCGGATGGCGATCGCTGGTGATTATTTTATTCAAGGTGCAGACCCATCAGCTTTGGAAGCTTTGCAAAGCGTTGCTGATGCTTTAAATATCAAAGATTATATCACAATACCAGAAGCACACCGCGCCCGTGCAGCGGCTTTTGTGATTACAGCAACTGAAGGTGCTAATTTACATTTGGATAAGCTGCGATCGCGTCCTCAAGATTTCGATCCAGCTACCAGGGATAGATTTCTCGCTGGTGCGTTAATACCTAGTAATTGGTACATCCAAGCTCAACGGTTTAGAAGCTGGTATCGCTCGTGCGTTCGGGAAGTGTTTCAACCGGTGGATATTATTCTCGCACCGACCACCCCGATTTCGGCACCGTTAATTGGACAGCAAACGATGATTTTAGACGGGGAAGAAATTCTCGTCCGTCCCCATCTAGGTTTATACACTCAACCATTATCTTTTATCGGGTTGCCGGTTTTATCAGTTCCTATTCAGCGTCCGGGTGCTTTACCATTGGGTGTACAATTAATAGCTGCACCTTACAATGAACCGCTGATTATTAGGGTAGCGGCGGTGCTGGAGGCGATGGGTGTGGTGTCTGGGTGTATGATAAATTAACCAGGGATAAAAATCTCACGCAGAGAAAGAAAGCAAGAAAGAAAAGTTGGGGTGAGGTTTCCCTTAGTTCTCACAACCTAATCCGATAATCAACATTTGCGATGAGAACTCTAAGAATTCCTCAAATGCTTCATTCACTGGCAGTTTTCCATCAATCGCTAACATTGCTTGACCATGCACCAATGACCAAGCAACTTGCGCCATTTTAACAGTATCCCCAGCCCGAAAACTGTTCTTGGCTTGACCTGAGTGAATCACTTGTAATAATACTTCAAAGGCTTGTTTCGATGCACTGAAGAGTGCGGTATTTTCTTGTATATGGCTATTACAAGTATTAAACATGACACGATAATGGGCTGGGTGCTGCAATGCAAAATGCACATAAGCAATCCCAATCGCTGCTAAGCGTTGTGATGAGTTGTCAGAAGTGTTTTCCAGTGATGCTTCTAACTCCGCACGTAATGACTGAAATCCTTGCTCTGCTACAGCTGCTAGCAATGCTTCTTTGTCTGGAAAGTGTCGGTAGGGTGCATTATGGGATACCCCTATTCTTCGTGCTACCTCCCGCAGGGATAACTGACTGATTTGTCCTTCTTGAATCAGTGCGATCGCTCCCTCAATCAACTTCAACCGCAAATCCCCGTGATGATATGTTTTTCGTTCTCCCACAGCCATTAGATTTTCGTCGTTTCAGCTTTTATGTAGATATTTTACAATAATGTTGACGCTGCCAACAAGATAGTTAAACTAAAGATGTTGACAGTGACTATATATCTCGTCTGAGCAACGTCAACTGACATCTTGTAGCAAAAGGTGGTCGTCTTTCTGGTTATTTCTTGTTCCCAGGTTGAACAGGTCAGAACCAGTCGTGCAAGATATCAGTCAATCAAAAATCAAAAATCGAAAATACTATGATTCAACAACAGCAGTTTGATGCGATTGTGATTGGTTCTGGTATTGGTGGGTTAACCGTCGCGGCGATTTTGGCGAAGTTTCAGCACAAAAAAGTCTTAGTGTTGGAACAGCATTTTACAGTCGGTGGCTTTACCCATAGCTTTTCCCGTGGGAAATTTGATTGGGATGTGGGACTGCATTATGTCGGGGATATGGGTGAAGGTGACACGGGTAAAGCAGTGTTTGACTATCTCACCGACGGAAAATTACACTGGCAGAAAATGCCGGAACCCTTTGAGAAGTTTGTCTATCCAGATTTTACGTTTGCGGTTTCTGGGGTTGCAGACAAATATCAAGCCGATTTAATCGAGCTATTTCCCCAACACAGTCAAGCTATTCAGCAATATTTTGCTGATCTCAAGCGGGCTGTGTTTTGGTTTGGTGCGTACAACATGATGGAATTGTTTCCCGCATGGTTGCAGCCATTGCTAAAAGTGATACTTAAATATGGTGGTGGTATTGCCAGACAAACCACACAAAGCTATCTGGAAAACCATTTTACAGACGAACGCCTCAAAGCATTACTGGTATCGCAATGGGGCACTTACGGATTACCTCCCGCCGAAAGCTGCTTTGGAATTCACAGCACAATCGTGACGCACTATCTCAAAGGGGGTTGGTATCCAGTGGGTGGTGCAAAAGCGATCGCGCAAGGAATTATTCCCGTGATTGAACGAGCAGGTGGTGCGGTCATCACCCAACGCAAAGTCACAGAACTCCTCATCGAGTCAGGGGTTGCGGTGGGGGTGAAAGCACAAAAAACTTCCCATCCCGATGGGGATATAGAACAGTACTATGGGAGTGTTGTGGTGTCCGATGCGGGTGCTTTTAACACCTACCTGAAGCTGATTCCTGAAAGTTATCCTCTCCCCTATCGCCAGGATATCAAAGCGTTCCCCAAAGGAACTACAGCCCTATCGCTATATTTGGGATTAAAAGACAGTCCGGAAAAACTGGGTTTTCGGGGTGAGAATCATTGGATTTACGAAACCTATAACCACAATGAGATTATCCAAAAAAACTGTTCAGAACAGTTACCGCAATCTTGCTATCTCTCGTTTCCGTCACTTAAAGACCCGACAGCAGAGAGTCACACTGCCGAAATTATCGCTTTTACCCAGTACGATTTCTTTCAACAGTGGAGTCAGCAACGCTGGAGAAAGCGAGACGCTGATTATCGGGAACTGAAGACCAAAATTACCCAGGATTTGCTGAATTTGGTGGAATTCCACTACCCAGGCTTTCAAGATTTAGTGGAGTATGCGGAACTGTCCACACCACTGACGGTGGAACACTTTGACGCTAGCGATAGGGGAACAATTTATGGGATTCCCTGTATTCCCCAACGCTTGGGTAAACCTTGGGTGCGATCGCGAACCCCAATTAAAAATCTCTATCTCACGGGAGCAGATACCCTACTGCTAGGGATTATGGGTGCAATGATGGGTGGAGTAAAAACAGCGGGTTTGCTCAAGGGTGGTTTTGGGTTCTTCCAGATTATGGGGATTATTATGAAAGAGGCTGGGAAAGTGAAGTCTTGACCCTACAGGACCTACCCCAATTTCTCTAACAAACACTGTGCAATCCGCCGAGACGCTCCTGGTTTCCCCATCCGTCGGACGCCATTATCAGCAATAATTTGTAACCTATCGGGGTCCCCTAAGAGCGATCGCACGACTTGCAGTACTTGTGTCGGCTGTTCGACTAAAATCACCGATGCTCCTAAGTGACGGCTTTGGGCTTCGGCAAAGCTAGGATTAAATTGGGGTCCTGCTCCGGGAATGGTAATGGCTGGTTTTCCCAAGCCGATAAATTGTTCCGTCGCTGTTCCAGCCATCGCAATGGCAATGTCTCCTTGATGTAAGCAGTCATTGAAGGCTTTTTGGGTCAAGATTAGGTATGCATTTTTTTGTCTAAATGTCAAGGCTTCCGGGTCAGGGAGGGAGATTTGTAACCCAGATGGGACAGCACTTATCGGACGCCAACCAGCAGATGGGAGAATTTGTCTGAGAGGATTGCAGTCTAAACTGGGAGCGATCGCTGCCAAACAAACCAGAGTCCGTTCCCGAAAATGAGTGATTAATCCCCCTACGGCGGTGAGGATGACCTCCCAGTTGCGGTACGCTTCAGGGTTGCGGGAACCGGGGAGTAGGGTGACGCTGAAGGGGCGTTGTATTTCTTGTTGTTCGGCATTATAACTATAAAATCTGGCGGGTGGATGGACTGGATTTAGGTCATCCATCATCGGGTTCCCCATATCATAGGCTCTGAGGTGAAATTTTTGTAATATTTCTGTGGTCAGGGAGTCTCTGGGAAATATAGCTACAGAGCGATGACGGCTCATCAACCACCTTTCCCAGGGATGATAAACGGAGCCAGAAAAGTTTTCCCAGCGAGCTAGACGGGAGGAACGCGGTAAGATACCCATGTCATCGCGGACGTAATATTCTGATTTTGCCGTACCAACAAAGGCATAGTTAGCACCGCTAAGATAAGCAAATAACAGCGGTACAATATCTCCCACAGCTAAAATTGCTGGACGAGGAGACCCCAGAGGGGAGGATTGCACCCAACGGCGAATCGCCTTAATTTGGCTGAGGGTAAGCTGGAGTAAACCACCGCGTACATCACCCATGAGTTGCTTACCATCCATGTAAATAAAACCACCGGAAGGCATAGTGCGTACTGAACCAATCAGGGGGATACCCTGCTGTTGATAAAGCAATCCTTCCCCAACTATCGGCAGAGCGCTAATTGCTGGTGGATTGGGTAACTCTAGGAGTTGACGGACAATCCGCAGAGCGATCGCATCCTCTCCATGACCATTACTTAACACCAGCAACCGCCAATGGGAAGCAGAGATAACTTGTTCTTGCCCTAGTGCTGATAAACTAGGGGTTTGAGAATACCGCTCAAAGTTTGATAAATCACTCATTGAAACAAAAACACACGAAATACTGTCTTTTGGGGAATAGTGAGTCTATGAACGGGGATGGGTCCAGGAGTTAGGAAATAGAGGTGCAGGAGACGTAAAGCAATAATTACTCATTACCCATTACCCATTAACCATTACCCATTGCTTAATAAGGTTGTGATTATGCGTTTTTCATCGGCTGCAATTTTTACCTTAGCTGCATTAGTTGCTGGTCATAACACTAATCAAGCACAAGCAGCGGCTTCTGTCACATTTTCTCCAAATGATGGTAACAGCAGTAAATTGGTGGTTCCAGTTACGACCAATACCCCAGCGCCAGTAGAAAATATTGTGCCGCCAGAAACAGTTGTAGCGCAACAGTTTTCTTCTGAGAGTACAACTGATGTGAAGTACTATCAGGAATACCAGAATACAACAGTAGTGACCACAGAAGATGCTCCGGCTGCTGTTGCTAGACCGTCACAGTCAAAAACAGTAAGCGCCTCGGCGGTAGCGGCGGTGAAATCAGAAACCACCGCTGCCAGTAACACTAGCGCTAGTCCCTCAGAATTACAAGCCAGGACACCCAGCGGGACAAATAATAGTTCTTCCAGACAGGCTCAAAATCCACCCCGACCAAATCCTACCCCAAGCAATAACCGTCCCGTCACACCGACTCCCCCTCCCAATAATAGTAATTTAGTTGTTGTTGCTACAGAGGTACGAGTAGCGGGAGCCACGGAAGAATTGCAACAGATAGTTCAGAGTGTGATTAAAACCCGTACAGGTGGGGAAACTAGTCAAAGTCAACTCCAAGCAGATGTAAAAGCAATTTTAAATACAGGATTATTTAGTAATGTAAGTGTAAATACTAATAATACTCCCGGTGGATTAAGCGTAGTCTATCAAGTGCAGCCGGTGATAGTGCGGTCTGTTCAATTAGCAGGGGCACAGGTATTAACGTTAGATGTCGCCTTGCAGCGATTCCAACCCCAGTTTGGCTTACCCATCAGTCCCGCATCCCTGCGGCAGGGGGTGCAAGAAATTAACAAGTGGTATGCTGACAACGGCTACAGCATAGCGCGAGTACTGTCCATCCGTCCGGAACAAAACGGTACATTGGTATTGAATGTGGCTGAGGGTGTGGTAGGTGATGTCAAGTTTCGGTTTGTGGACGAGAAAGGTAAACCTGTAGATGAAAAAGGCAAGCCGATAGAAGGACGGACACGTATAGATTTCCTACAACGGGAAGTCAAAACCCAGCCCGGTCAAATATTCCGAGAAACTCAAGTCCAGCAAGACATTTTGCAGTTGTATCGCCTGGGCTTGTTTGAAAATGTCACTGTAGCGCTAGAAGGAGACGCCAGCAAACTTGATGTTGTCTACCAGCTAGCGGAAGCTCCAGCTCGGTCAGTAAATTTAGGTGGTGGTTACAGTTCAGAGCGGGGGTTGAGTGGAACGGTGAGCTATAGGGATAGGAATGCCGGTGGTGTGGGTAATGCTCTGGGTGTGGATGTGGAAGTCAGCGCTCGTGATGTCGAGTTTGACGGCAGTTATACTAGTCCCTATCGCGCTAGTGCCCCAGATACTCTAGGATATCGCGCCGGAGCATTCCGCAAACGGGTAGTTTCCAATACTTTTGACGGCGACCTGAAGCTCCCAGATGGCAGCAAAGTTTCTGCACTCCCCAACGACCAAAACATCCGTGAAGGTCGGTTTGGCGGGAGTTTTGCTCTGCAACGCCCCATAGATGGCTGGAATGCATCCCTGGGATTGAACTATACCCGCGTCAGTCTGCGCGATCGCGATGGCGACATCGTGAAAACCGACAGACTCGGTAATCCTCTCTCCTTTAGCGGATCTGGTATTGACGACCTAACTACCGTATCTTTCAGTGCGACCAAAGACCAAAGAGATAACCCAGTTAATCCCACGAAAGGTTCCGTCCTTACCCTCAGCACCGAACAGTCCATACCCATTGGTTTGGGGAATATTTCCATGAATCGCCTGCGAGCAAACTACATTCAATATCTACCTGTAGATTTATTCGGCAGTAAAGACCCCAAAGACTCAGAAGTAGTGGCTGTTAACTTGCAAGGCGGCACGGTAATTGGTGATTTACCCCCCTATGAAGCCTTTAACTTGGGTGGTGGTAACTCCGTCCGGGGTTATGGTGAGGGCGATGTCGCCAGCGGTCGCAGTTATGTTTTAGCTTCCGCTGAGTACCGCTTCCCGATTTTCCAACCCGTCGGGGGAGTCCTGTTTGCTGACTTTGCTTCCGACCTAGGGTCAGGTGATACCGTCTTGGGAGAACCAGGGGTAGTACGTGGTAAACCAGGTACCGGCTTTGGTTATGGTGCTGGAGTCCGGGTGAAATCCCCCATCGGCTTAATCCGCGCTGATTATGGTATCAACGACCAAGGCGAGGGACGCTTCCAATTCGGTATCGGGCAACGGTTTTAAATGTAGGGGCGCTTAAACCCCGCCCTTACCCCAATTTGGTCGTGAATAGTACTGTCAGGTGAATAGTACTGTCAGGTGAATAGTACT
>JAYKJH010000145.1:0-17394 GCA_035285345.1 Nostocaceae cyanobacterium
TGATTATCGTCAGACAAGGTTCTCGCGTCACCCACTGTCATGAAGTGGATATCAATGGACCTTCAAAATTAGTTTATCGACCATTTCAAGAAACTTATTTTCGTGCTAAGTTGTGGATTGAGGTGGAGCCAGACATTCCTGTGATCGCTAAGTGCTTTTCTTAATTGTTAATTATCAGCCAGCAATTTTGCTCAACTGACACCAAGTTTTATCACCCACAACCCCATCCGCAACTAAACCAACGCGGCGTTGAAAAGCTGTGACTGCGGCTGCTGTTTGATAATCAAAATCACCATTAATAGCAGCATGATATTCACCCGTAAACTGCAATTTTTGTTGTAGGATGATTACCAGTTGACCCTGGCTACCAATTTGCAGCACAGGCATATCTACCGGCGCACCCTTGTAAATTGCTCGCCAAGTTCGGTCGTTCACAATCCCAGTTGTGGGGAGAAATACTCGGTTCTGGAAGGCTTTGACAGCACAGGTTGTGGCAACAGCAAATATTCCATCCACAGCACCTACATAACAACAACGTTGGATGAGGAGTTCTTGGAGTTGTTTAACCGCGTCTCCTTGGTCACGTTCTTTGAGTATGGGATGCTGGTGTTGATTTTCGTTAGTTAGTTGATTTTTGGCGGCTTGCATGGTGAGTACTTCCTTAGTTTCCACTCGGCTATTTCAAGGTAAGCCCCGATAGCAAGCTGCTGCGTCACCTGTTGAGGGTGATTTGAATCACTTGTTTATGGTTTTGTCAGAAAATGGTGATAGAAATCTTGGACTTCCTTAACGGCTACCATTGAGGAATAATAGAAATCCGGGCGTTGCTGAATATGAGTATGAAATCCTTAATTCGTGGTTGAACCAACTATCCCTAGCCGGTGGAAAATCTTTAACAACAAGGGCTTTCGTACAATAAATATCACTAAAATTCTCAATTCATATTTCCCGCTGAGCAACGTCAATTCCAGTTAGCGGTGATTTAATATTCCTGCTATTTCCGCAATAACCCTACTCCATCGAGAAATTTATTCTGATAACTACTATGACTGCATCTCAAACAGCTTCCCATTCTCTAATAGAAACTGCCTTCAAAACCCGCACCGCTGCGATGAAACTTGCAGCACTTTCCACCGAAGAAAAAAATCAAGCCCTAGAAGCGATCGCGCAAGCTTTAGAAGCAGCTTATACAGAAATATTGCAGGCAAATGCGGCCGATTGTGAAGCAGCAAAGGGGGAAATTAACACAGCTTTATATAATCGCTTGAAGTTGGATGAAAATAAATTTCGCGCTGGTGTTGCTGGAGTACGAGATGTCGCCAAACTTCCCGAACCTGTTGGTACAGTGCAAATTCATCGTCAACTCGATGATGGGTTAATTCTCAAGCGCGTCTCCTGTCCCCTTGGTGTTTTAGGCGTCATTTTTGAAGCCCGTCCCGACGCCGTAATTCAAATTACTTCTCTAGCAATTAAATCCGGTAACGGTGTTATCCTCAAGGGTGGTAAAGAAGCAATTCGTTCCTGCTCAGTAATAGTGCAAGCAATTAAGCAAGGACTATCCCAAACAGCAATTAATCCTGATGTAGTCCAATTACTCACTACGAGAGAAGAAACAATGGAACTGTTGAAATTAGACCAATATGTAGATTTAATTATTCCTAGAGGGTCTAATTCTTTCGTGCGGTTTATCATGGACAATACCCGGATTCCAGTATTAGGTCACGCCGACGGTATTTGTCATTTATATATAGATAAATCTGCCGATATTGCCAAAGCTATCAGCATTACGATGGATGCTAAAACGCAATATCCGGCGGCTTGTAATGCGATTGAAACTTTACTGGTTCATCAAGAAATAGCAGATAAATTTTTACCCCAAGTCGCCACAGCTTTGCAAGCAAAAAATGTCGAATTACGTGGCGATAAACATAGCTGTGCAATTTTAGATATTGCATCTGCTACTGAATCTGATTGGTCTACAGAATATAGCGATTTAATTTTATCTATTAAGGTCGTTGATTCTTTAGAGCAGGCAATTGGGCACATTAATACTTATGGTTCTCGCCATACAGACGCAATTGTGGCAGAAGATTTAGAAGCAGCGAAGATATTTTTGAATCAAGTAAATGCGGCGGGAGTTTACCACAACTGCTCTACACGCTTTGCGGACGGCTTTCGCTATGGCTTCGGTGCGGAAGTGGGGATTAGCACTCAACAAATGCCACCAAGAGGTCCAGTAGGTTTAGAAGGGTTGGTAACATACAAGTATCAAATTCATGGCGATGGACATATTGCCGCCACCTATTCTGGTAGGGATGCTAAACCTTTCCAGCATCGGGATTTTTGACACTCCCACGGCTAGAAGCGCGTGGTATTCTTGCTTCATCCAGCCAACTTACGAGCGAGGAGTTTCCCCACCGTTCGCAGAGGTCGTTCTGTCCACAAGCTTTAGATTCCGTATGCCCTACGGTACCATAAGGGTTCGCCACTTTGCTGATGCCGGGGAACCCGTCCACCGCAAGTGGCTCACTTTTAAGACCTTTCGCCAAGATTTGTTTAGCTGCATTGTGGTCACGGTGCATAACTGTTCCGCACTCATGGCATTTATGGGTACGAGTAGACAACGATTTTTTAACTCGTGTCCCAACCTAAAGGTGCAAACGCATTCATCCCACACCTAAAGGACAGGAATCGTTGCTACGCAACTGTCCTTTGTGGGCTTTATGCTCCTATCACTGTAAGGTACAGCTATTACCCCCCTAGCTTCTCAGACAGTCCAACTCCTGCTGCATCTGATTTACCACCAGTTCATAACAAGCGTTAACATAGGAGCGATCGCTCTTCGCTTCCCGACCATAGCGCTCAAAGACAATTGGTGGACAAACGCGGGTTTTTATCGGTACAGGTAAGGGAATATTGGGTAATGGACCAATAGCCAACCCCCAAGGTAAACCTAGATAAATGGGGAAGACTTCTGGATCGAGATCCAACAGCCAGGGGATTCCCCATTCATGAAATTGTCGGACAATTTTGTAGCAGTCAGCTAAGACAAACAGTGTATCGTGAGCGCCAACAGAAATCACTGGTACAATCGGTACTTCCTCCCGTAGCGCTAGCTTAATAAACCCTTGGCGCCCCGCAAAATGGATTTGATGGCGTTGCGAATGGGGTCGAAATACATCTTGCGCTCCCCCTGGGTAAACAAGGACACTAGCGCCTGAACGGAAGGCAGCAATTGCCATTTGGGGTGTAGCTCTGACCGCTCCACAATTGGCGGCTAGTTGTGCTATTGGGGGGTTAACCTGCCAAACATGAGAATGCATCAGACCATAGACAGGTCGCTGATAACCAAACCGCCGGAACCAGTCGTACATCATCATCACCATATCAGGCGCCGCCAGACCACCATTATGGGAACCGACAAATAAGAATTTTCCCTGAGCAGGAATGTTATCCCAGCCACTAGTTTGTACGCGAAAATAGTAGTTGTATAGCCATTCCCACAGTGGCATAAAAGATTGAATCACTTTGGGGTCTCGTTCAGTTAAAGACCATCCTGGTTTTCTAGAAAAGGTTAGTTTTTTTGAATACATGAAAGTAAATTAACAAGTTTAATGGTAAAAAATCAAAAAAAACCGACTATTGGTGATGTTTTCTAGCATTTCCCCAGTGGTCGGCTATATGTTATCAAATTGTTTTTTGTAACTAGGACACAAGGTTGCTATAATCCTAAATTAAACCTGCTTAAAATCTCTCTCTTTTATACGAACTGTTGCGTCGATTATCTTCTTTTGGTCTGGCTTTATTTACTTTTAGTTGTCTTCCCATCCATTCGGCACCGTCTAATTCTGTAATAGCTGCATCTTCTTGGGCGTCTTCATTCATTTCTACAAAGGCAAAACCGCGCGGTCGCCCTGTTTCCCTGTCTGTAGGTAAGACAATTCTTTTAACCTCGCCGTAATCTGCAAATACGCTTCTTAGGTCTTCTTCAGTGGCGCGGTAGGAGAGGTTTCCAATGTAGATAGTCATGTGCGATCGTGAAAGTCTAAAAAGGGAGTGTTTTGTTCAGATGAATGCAGATATCACAAGTTGCCCAGAAAGCAGGCGTCTTGATTCTGATTTATCAATGGCAGATGTCGGAGGTCAGCAACCAAAACTTAGTTAGCAACATCTACAACTCAACCAGCGATTGAACTGAACTTACACTTATCGTCATATCATAGCTTATCTATTCCCTGAGTGTAGGTTCTAGATTTTACAAAAGCCAGGGATAGGGAATCAGAATCGCTTATATGTTGGTGTCTAAAAGTCAAGGGGGATATCAAATCCGAATGATTACTTGTAGTAAATGTATTGAGTTGAGGAAGTAAACCCAACATAAATTCTGAGTTTGCATTGGTTTAACTGAGTTAAAACCAACTACATCTCGAAAATTTTTCTCAGTAATTACTCGGATTTGATATCGTCTGTCACTGTCTACTGTCCGCTGTTAACCCCCTTAAAACCCCCCTTAATCAATGGAAATGGACTGGGGACCATTAGATTTTCCATTGTGTGTCTCGCCGGTGGGGGTAGTGTAACTAGTATCACCTAATTGTTTGTCCAGCCAGCTTTTAACTGGCTCTTCGACCAGGTTAAGTCGCAGCACACCAGAGACAAAACCGCCCATAAAAGACACCGGATGCTGGCTGAATTGTTGAAATAATGGTTTCAGTTCGTCGATGAACATATAAACACTCCTTGTGCTGTTGTGATGGTTGATGGCTCTTTTTCAAATCGTAACGCGCCCAGCAAAATGGGACAGTCTTAAGTCAAAAGCCCTGAGCTAGTGGTCATTAACAGAGGGTTTTTGACTTTTGACTAATGACCAATGACTAATGACCAATCACTATTGCGGCTGTTTCTCCGAGAACAGACATTTATCAGAGTCACAACCCGCAGGACCAGCTTCTTCTAGTAAACCGGAATCATAGCGACTTAAGGCGCCATAAAAATCGCTGTTTCGACGACGCATTTCCACTTCAGCCATGAGTTGTTCGTACTGCTGTTTATTTATTGGTTCAAAGGGTAAGCGGGGGAAAGTTTGATGGTCATCAAATCTTGCTAGTAAGGCTGCCGACATGTAGCCTTCATTGTCGCGGATGGCTTCGTAAATCCGAGTCCCTAAGCTCTCCACTTCCTGTTCCCGCAGTTCAATGGTGGCTGAAGTGTTGTGGGTGACATAATATTTTTGCACCTGCATGTAGAAATCCATCTGGGCTAGAGCATTAAATTTACTGATGTCAATTTGATCGGCACCAGGTAAATCAGCCCAAGGTACAGAAACAGGAATTTCCACCAGCCATTCCGTACAACGGGGGTCGAAGGGGTCGTTTAAGAGATTACCGTTTTCGTCTTTGTCGGACTGGGAAGGAACAACATTGTAACCGTAGTCAATACAAGCGAGGGCTACAGGGTCGTTTTTGCGGAAGGTAATCCGGCGGATAAAACGCTGAGCTTTCGGGGGGTGCCATCCAGGGGAAGCACCTGTAAGCAAAGATTTTGTACCACTAGGTTGAACTGTGGTGCAACGGTTGGGACGCTTTAAACCGTGGCGATCGCAGTATTCCCAAACCACACTATGAACAATTGAGCGCCAACGCTTGAGGTATTCTGCTTCCCGTTGCTTAAATTCTAATCCTTGTGCGGTTGCGGGACGTCCTGCTTCCCACCAGCGTAACCAATCTACACCCAAGGCTTTGACAAAGAAGTCAAACAACCCAGTGAAGGAAACACCGACAATCGGGTCTAATTCCCGGCTATATTGATAGCGGGGTTCCTGGAATTTGTGGTTTAACAATGCGGCGACAGATAAAGCACCAGCGGTAAAGGCTTCTTCTTGTTCTTTGTAGTTTTCCGGGTCAATTTGATTGAGGTGTACCTCGGCCAAATTACAGTTTCCTGTGAGGGTATTACCAAAAACTCCTTTATGATACTCCGGTTCATTGAAGCAGTAAGTGTCGTGTAACCCAGGTAATTGTTCCACACTTGTTACTACTTGCCATTGACCTTTGGATTTTGCTTGACATCCTTTGCTCACATCCAAACGTTGACAAGGAATATCACCACAGTCAGTAATTTGCAAATAGTACAAATCCCGACTTCTCACACCATAATTAGTTACCGCACCTTTATGAGCGCAAAGATTCAATGATGAACGAATTCCACATTTAGTCAGCAGTAATTGCACCCTTGTAGCACGCTCGTATTCCGAAATATAAATCCTGATACCGTTGCTTTTTGTATTCGAGCCATCTGTATCTGCAAGACCAGCGATAAAATGTAGAATTGCTTGGCGGTTCCAGCTAGCAATTAGATTCAGTGCTTCGGGATTTGTTTTTAAGCTTTTGAGAAACTCTCCAGAAAAGCCTAATTCTGTCACATCTGTGAAACTGGGTGAATAACCATAGTTTCTCTCAGGAGACTTATAACCTGCTAGGGACAAAGCTGCTTTTTGTTCGTAGAGCCGGACTTTAGGGTTATTCTTGCTATCTGTAGTCCCATCTCCTACAGCTACTCCCAAGGTATAGGCGTAATTTGGCTCGACATTTAACCCATGTTCATACTGAATAGTGAAAGGTTCTGTATGAATTGCATAGGGACTGATATCCATCAAGTCTTTAGTTTGCACTTCTTTGTATTCTTTCCCAAACCTATCTTTTACAAAGAAACGATGATACTCAGTTACATCCAAATAAGTACCATCGCCAAACTGCACTCGATAAAGTTGACGATTTGTACCAGTTTTAAATGGTGTTACTTTGCTCCATTTTCGACCATTCCAAATTTCCACTTCACTACCGACTATATCCTTAATTTTGTGCATTCCGTCTCTGGTAATCAGTAGAGTATCACCGCTGACACAATGGAAGTCTGCACCAATAATTTCACCACAGTTGTGAGCTACAAAACCATTAGCATCAAACCGAGAAACTCCTGGTACGGTAGAGTCATAAACTGCTTCTGCTCCATCCGGAATAATTGCAGTAATCTCAACAGCAAATCTCTCACGGTTAAACTTACGTTTATACCCAGATAGTAAGGTTGCTAGTAATTGTGATTTCTGTGGCTCTTGGAAGCCAATTAGTTTTTGAAAGACGTAGATATTGTCATTAGCAATGACTAATTCATGAGATGCCTTGCAGAAGTATGCCGCCAAGTTTTTCTGGCTATTAGGCAACATTTGGAAGCCCTCATGTTTGCGATTTTGATATATTTTCGAGCCAATACCCAAACGCAATAGCATCCTTTGTACAGCTTCTAAACAAGACAAATTGCTTTGAGACAACCGAATGCTAATTCCTTTTTCTTGAGTTCCTTGAACACTGCCATCAGCATCAAATAAACCTCTGAGAAACCCGCGATAAAATTCATAGCTTGCTTGCTCAATTTCTGGAGTAATTACTTTGAAATGATGATGCAAGCCAAAGGAATTAGCAATCCGGACTAAACTTGAGGAACTTATCTCATAGTATTTGTTATTGCTATGATAAATTCCTTGCAAATCTTTGGTGTATTGAGGAGATTTAGGTAGACTATTCACCAGAGTTAAGGCATACTCTTTCATTTCCGCTTGAGTATCGCCCCAATATCTCAATTTAGCTTGATAGGTGTGATTGGCTTGGTTCACAGCAAAACAGCCATCTCCTAGAAAATTACCCAATAGCCATCCTTCATCAAAACTACCAACACCATCCCAAGGTTGGAGATTTCGATGATTGTGAATTAGAATGCGATCGCCAATTTTAAGATTACCAACTTCACACCATTCTGAATACTGCTTTTTCTGAGTCTGGGCTGTCACTTTCAAAACTTGATGGTTGTCTGTCAACCTTAAGCTATAACCCTCTTTGGTTTGCACTTTAACCACTGGTTTAACTCCAGTGAAAAAGAAGCCTTGCGGTGTAGTGCTGAAAAGTTCTCCATTCACATAGACAGCTTGCTGCACCCCAATTAAATCTTTAACTTGTCTTGCACCTTTGTCAGTATGAATCCAAGTGTCAGCAGTAACACACGGGTTCAAACCATATCTACCTAAACGATGCTCTAATTCCTGAGCATCAATATGAGGATACCTTTCCTGTAACCATTGTTTGGCTGTTCCTGGTTCGTAAGCTTGCAAAAATTCAGCTTTTAATTCAGGTGTTGTCAGCAAATCACAGTTAGCTCTAGCGATAGCTTCCCCAGCCCATTGAATAGCCCCTTCACCGCTATAATATTGTTTGCGGACAGCATTAATACATTCCTCTAACGTCGGTTTATGGTGAAATACCCGGCTATGATTTGCCATCCGCAGTGCATCGCGTTCTGGATCGATGCGCCAGTTGCCCTCCGCATCTTGTTGCCATAGATTATCTTTAGCTGTGGCGCCTAATTCATCGTTGCCGTCAAATTGTCTTATACCAGCACTTCTACGAATATTGCCAGCAACCACGGTGACAGCAGCTTCATCAATCAACAAACAGCATTCCACAGAATTTAACTGCCGTCCCACAGCCTTATTTAAAATCGCCGCACAGCGACTGTAGAGCGCTGATAACTTCACAGGGTTAGCAACACCACCAAAGCCCTTTAATACCTCTCCAGCGGCACGAATATCGCTAAGATCAACAACTACCTCCACTTCCCCTGGGAATCTTTCATCACTTGACAATTCCAGAAGAGTTTGATATGACTTCACCCAGCCTTGACGACTGTCTCCCACATAAATAGTGACCCGGTTCCCTGCAATATTGATTTGTGTATTTTCCCGTCGCTGATTTTGGGGAGTGCTGCCAATTTCACCCTGGACGGTAACATTAAGGCGATTGCGGATAATTGGCAGCTTTTGAATATACTTCGGTTCAATGACGGCGCCGGTACCACAACCCATCATTGCCAAATCCATCATTAAACCAAAAGCACTCCAGTCTATGAGATTGGTAGAAGTGCAGTTATATGCTCCGGAGAAGTTTTCCGGCTTCAGGAGCCATTCGGTGCCACCAACCCACAGCCAACGACCGCTGGGAAGAGATTTCATACCCCGCTGCATCCGCTCTAGGATGATAGCTTCTTGCTCAGTTAACTTACCCAACTCGACAAGCCCACGTAGGGTGCGATCGCACACCCCATCCCAAGTTTCACGTCCCTCCCCTGTACGACGACTATAGGTTCTAAAAAATACAGGATTAGCTGCTGGTGCAGTTTCCGGAAATTGACTGTTCTGGCAGACTTTCTCTAGCTCACGAACCATAGAAAGAAAAATTTTTGATGCTTGGGGACAGATTAAGACTATACGTCATGCTAGATATGGGGGTCAAAGCCTTGAAAATTTCCCAGCTTTGCGCTACCTGTAGGGCTGCTGTTATTATCTTATTTCACCATGTCTGTTGCTCCTTGGCGAGGTGCGATCAACAGCGCATTGCATCGCAACCGTAGTTTGGTTTATTCCCGTTATGTACAATTAGCAACTGTCCGCAGTGATGGTCGTCCGGCTAATCGGACGGTGGTTTTTCGCGGCTTTGTTGAAGATACTAACCAGCTAAAGTTCATCACTGATATCCGCAGCGAGAAAGTAGCACATATCCAACAGCAACCCTACGCAGAGGTTTGCTGGTACTTTCCCAAGACAAGAGAACAATTCCGCATTAGTGGTTGCCTTACCCTGGTAAATAAAGATTATCCTCACCCAGCCCTACAACAAGCTAGGATTGCTATGTGGCAAGAATTAAGTGACGCTGCAAGGCTACAATTTGCCTGGCCTTATCCTGGGAAGTCAAGGGAAGAATCAGCCGCTTTTGAGCCACCACCACCAGATGCGACTCAACCATTGGCAAATTTTTGCCTGTTGTTGCTCGATCCTGTGCTGGTAGATCATTTAGAGTTGCGAGGTGAGCCGCAAAATCGCTACATTTATTCTCGTGATGAAGCGCTACAGTGGACTTTGGAAGCTATTAATCCTTGATAATTTGAACGCTATCTGTTGGTTTCCAGTATCAGCGAGCAAACTAAGTATTTAGATATACTGAAGTTAGCCAAGACTCGCTTTGCTAAGGAATATTGAACGCATGACAACTCGCGAACAATTGATCCAGGAGCTAGAAGAAGCTCCCGATGACCTGGTACAAGCAGTATTAGATTTTTTGCATCGGGCTAAAGCGGCACGCACAGATCATCCTCTGGCAAAGTTTGCCGGAATTTTAAGTGATGAGGAGGCACAAGAATTAAAACGAGCGATCGCAGACTGTCGCCAGGTAGATATTAAGGATGAAAAAATTTGGGTGCAGCATGATGGTACACAGGATGCTATCGCCGAGCAACTAGTAGCGCTAGGAGTACCAAAGCATGATATTGTGCTGGCATATCATGCTCCTCATGTGAGACAGTACACTGAGTTTGCGGTGGGTTGATGGTAGTGAAATTCTAATTCAAAGACAAAGCCTTTGGAAAACAAGTTAGCTGATAAAGCATAGCTTATCATCCAAATGCTTTGCCCTCACATCAAAATCCCGCCCTGTTGAGAAACTGCGTTAAAACTTTGAGAGGATTGTCAATTTATCTCTAAAGCTTTGCCTGCGAGGTGTAGGATCTGGATTAGCGATGGCAATTTGTTGTTTGAAGGTAGGATGCATAATCACAGCTTCATACTCTACTACACCTGAGACTTGACTACCAATACAGCGAGATGCGACCAATGACAAGTCTAACGACCTTGGTGGAATGTAAGGACCACGGTCATTAATCCGCACAATGACTTTCTTCCCAGTTTCCAAATTAGTAACCTGTAAGTAGGTATTAAAAGGCAGGGTTTTATGGGCTGCCGTTAGCTCATATTTGTTATAAGTCTCACCGTTCGCTGTAACGCGACCATGAAAATACGGACCATACCAAGACGCTAAACCAGTAAACTTTTCCCTCCCAGCAGTCAAGCCATACATTTGCACTTGTGCTTCTAACAACGGAATTGCTGGTGCATTCAACGCGGTACGGAGATTATTTATCCAGTCAATGGCTATCAAATCAGCACTACGATTGTTAAATTGAGCAGTAATCTCCTTTTCAACAGCAAATAACAGTCGATTGCCCATCATTAGCATTGGGATACCATCTATCATACCAGGGCGTAACTGCGAAGCATCTAAATTCGGGTTACTCAGGAGACTAGTTAAGCGCTGTAGGAGAAAGTTTGCTTGCTGCTTATCGGGTAAAGTAGCAACTAAGCGACTGTTAAGCCAAACTTCAAACTTTGATGGCTGACGCTGAACTACTAATACTGGTAGGGAAGTAGGACTGACACTTTTCTCATCTGTGTTGGAGAAACTAAACAAATTTTGCAGTCTTTGCAGAATTCTATTAGGTAAAAAATTATGCCCCGCTGTTGGTGATTGCATCAAACTCGCAGATGGAAGGGCGTTAATTGAACTTGTCAAAGTGGAACTATCCGCAATCGGTTCAGCCTCAGTGGAAGCAAATTCCTGTGCTAAACCCTCTGAAGGACACAGTTGCTGTTGGGGTTGATTCTGTACTGCTGCTACGGAATTAGCCACAGTAGCACTCTTTGACTTAGTTGCTGTTTCAATCCATGTTTTATTTGATTCTTTCAGTCCCCAATCTAGATTGAGTAACCTAAAACTAAACAACGTATTTTTGTCAACAGTGACTTGCTGCCTCTGGTGGAAATGAAAAGGACGCTTTTGGGCAAAAAAATCACTAACATTCGCTGAAATTTTGGCGGTAACTCCTGGTGTTTTCATGCTCGTAGATATTCCTGGAGTTACAGGTAAAAAACAGCTAATCCAAGACGTAAGCCAAAGAAGTCCAAAAAATAGCATGGGCAAATTTTGTTATCTGTAAAATGCACAATCAGTTAGTGCATAGTGATAAATGCACTGTTCATAGTGCTACGAGAAAGCTTTCTAGCTCACAAATTGCTCAATCAAAAACAAGAGCTTATCCTATGCTATTCGCAAGTTATCTATCGGATGATAGATTTATGATTCAAAACGATCCCAAAACGTATTTATCATATCGCGTTGTTTCCCAAGAAGCAAATAAAGTTTTTTAATATGTTATTTGTTTATGAGATAATTAATTTTTATTACTCTTTTTTTCTGGCTATGTTCACCGTATTAGCACCGAAATTTTTAATGTAATATCAGCAACCATACTTCAATTGAGTAGTATCATGGATAACCTAAAATTTTGGATTGTAGATGTCTTTGCAGAAGAGAAATACAATGGTAATCAGCTTGCTGTTGTTAGTAACACCGCTTCACTTTCTGCTGTTCAGATGCAGCGTATTGCCAAGGAAATTAACTATTCAGAGACGACATTTATTACTTCATTAACCGAAAAATCTGGTGGTTATGACGTGAGAATATTTACACCAGCCAAGGAACTTCCTTTTGCTGGTCATCCCACCTTGGGAACCGCTTATGTACTGCAAAATCAAGTTATTAAACAGCCTATACAAAATGTGATTTTAAATCTGCAAGTTGGACAAATACCTGTAACGCTCGATTACTCATCAGATGGTGTAGTGGAATGGTTATGGATGCAACAAAAACCACCTACATTACATCAGGTATTGACAACAAACATCGTGGCTGAAGTTCTGAGTTTGCAAAGCGAAGAGATAGATTCTCGGTTTCCCATTCAAGAGGTTTCTACAGGGGTACCGTTCATTATTGTTCCCTTAAAAACTCTGACCAGTCTGAAGCGAATTAAGGTTAACAAGGATAAGTATTGGGAATTGATCGACACCACTGATGCTAAATGCATACTTGCTTTCAGTCCTGAAACCTACAATCCTGCTAATGATTTGTCTGTCCGTGTTTTCGCTGATTACTTGGGCATTCCAGAAGACCCAGCCACTGGCAGCGCTAACGGATGTTTAGCAGGATACTTAGCAGAATATAACTACGGAGGGAAAAAATCAATCAACTTACGTGTAGAACAGGGATACGAAATCGGCAGACCTTCTTTATTGCTGTTGCAAGCGGAAAAAAAAGATACAGGTATACAGGTGAATGTCGGCGGCAAGGTGATTCTGGTTGCTCAGGGAGAGTTGGTGTAATTGGGCATGGGGCATTGGGCATTGGGCATGAGGCATTGGGTATTGATAACTAATGACTAATGACCATTGACATAAAAAAGAAAATGTGCATAAAAAGCCCTGGGACAAATCTACAAAATGTAACAGATTGCAACGTATAATGAGAAGGGCAAAACCCTTAAGAAAACTTGAAGAGCAGAAAAGTTAAATGCGAGTAGCGATCGCTGGAGCGGGACTAGCAGGACTTTCCTGCGCGAAATATCTGACCGATAATGGTCACACCCCCATTGTCTTCGAGAGCCGGGACGTGTTGGGTGGTCTAGTAGCGGCTTGGAAAGACTGTGACGGGGACTGGTACGAAACAGGATTGCATGTGTTTTTTGGGGCTTATCCCAATATGCGGCAACTGTTTAAGGAACTGGGGATTGAAGAGCGCTTGCAGTGGAAAGAACACACGATGATCTTCAATCAGCCCGACAAGCCAGGTACATACAGCCGCTTTGATTTTCCTGATTTGCCAGCACCTTTAAACGGCATCGTGGCAATTTTGCGAAACAACGATATGCTCACTTGGGGTGAAAAAATCCAGCTGGCTAAGGGGCTGGTTCCTGCTATGCTGCGGGGACAAAAGTATGTTGAGTCTACTGATAAGTACACCTTTGCGGAATGGCTGAAGCTGCAAGGGGTCGGCGAGGAAGTACAACAGGATATCTTTATCGCAGCAGCTAAATCCCTGAACTTCATCAATCCAGATGAAATTTCGGCTGTTGTGCTGTTAACTGCTCTGTCGCGGTTCCTGCAACAGAAAGATGGCTCGAAAATGGCTTTCTTGGATGGTTCACCAACGGAACGCTTGTGTCAACCCCTGGTAGATTACATCACAGCCCGTGGTGGGGAAGTCCGGATAAATGCCCCATTGAAAGAAATTTTACTCAACGCTGATGGGACTGTGAAAGGGTTCCTGATGCGGGGGTTAAATGGAGCTTCAGACTACATAGAAACCGCCGATGTGTATGTCTCTGCCATGTCAGTAGACGTAATGAAAGTATTACGACCAAAAGCTTGGCAGGAAATGGAGTATTTCCAGCAACTAGATGGTTTAGAGGGTGTACCTGTAATTAACCTCCAGTTGTGGTTTGACCGCAAGTTGACAGATATTGACCAATTGCTATTTTCGCGCTCGCCTCTGTTGAGCGTCTATGCTGACATGAGCAACACCTGTCGCGAATACGCCGACCCCAATCGCTCTATGCTGGAATTAGTTCTGGCTCCTGCAAAAGATTGGATGACCAAATCCGATGAGGAGATTGTGGCAGTAACTATGGCGGAATTGGAAAATCTCTTCCCGGCTCATTTTACCGGAGATAATCCAGCAAAGTTACTCAAATACCATGTGGTGAAAACACCACGTTCCGTGTACACGGCAACTCCTGGTCGCGAACAATACCGACCCACCCAAGAAACACCGATTGCCAATTTCTATTTAGCTGGAAGTTACACTATGCAACCGTTTCTGGGTAGTATGGAAGGTGCTGTGCTTTCTGGTAAGCTGACAGCGCAGGCAATTGCCAAAGCACACCCAGAGGCAAAAACCTCAAGCCTGCAAATGCCCACCCGACCGGCTGCGACGAATGCTGCAACTGCCTGATTCCCCCCCCTGCATGAAAAAGCTGGCTTCTGTGGACGACTCCTACGAACTGTGTCGTCAAATCACAGCTAAGTATGCCAAAACGTTTTATCCCGGCACTTTGCTGATGAGCAAAGCAAAGCGTCCCGCTATGTGGGCAATTTATGCTTGGTGTCGCCGCAGTGATGAACTGGTAGATGGTCCGACGGCAGCTGTGACTACACCGGAAACCCTCGACCTCTGGGAAAAGCAACTGGAGTCAATTTTTGCAGGACAGCCAGTGGATGACTTTGATGTCGCTTTGGTGGATGCAAAAGAGCGCTTTCCATTAGAGATTCAGCCCTTTCGGGATATGATTGCCGGTCAGCGCATGGATTTGTACCGCAGTCGATACGAGACATTTGAAGAGTTGGAGCTATACTGTTACCGCGTAGCGGCTACGGTAGGTTTGATGTCAATGGCTGTCATGGGAGTGGATAGCTCTAGTACAACCGCTCCTTGGAACCAGCACAAACAACCACATACTCCCACAGAACAAGCGATCGCATTGGGAATTGCCAGTCAACTGACCAATATCCTCCGGGATGTGGGTGAAGATGCACGTCGGGGACGCATTTATCTGCCTCAAGAAGACTTGGCAAGATTTAACTACAGCGAGCAAGACTTGTTAAAAGGTGTAGTTGATGACCGCTGGCGATCGCTGATGCGGTTCCAGATTCAACGGACACGCCGTATTTACGCCAAAGCAGAACAGGGAATTAGTTATTTAGCTCCCGATGCTAGGTTGCCAGTGTGGACAGCACTGATGCTTTACAGTCAGATTTTGAACTACATTGAACGTAATGATTACGACGTGTTCACCAAACGTGCCTACGTCCCCAATATTCGCAAGTTAATGGCTTTGCCTGTAGCTTGGCTGAGAGCGCAAGTCCTTTAATGGTAAAGGTTTCCCAGTCCGGCGCTTCTAGAAACTCCACTCCTACTGGCATTCGATACTCAAGAGTCAACAGTTAAAATTGACTCTTGACTCCCTCTAAAAAAACTGATATAATCAGGTAGATTGTCACCTTGGAGAGGTGGCTGAGTGGTCGAAAGCGGCAGATTGCTAATCTGTTGATGGACTCGTAAGACCCATCCGAGGGTTCGAATCCCTCCCTCTCCGTTTTAAAATTAAGTAAATCCTCATTTTGAGAATTATTGCATTAGCAGGATTTTCAAACCCTGAGCTAGGTAAATCTGTAATTCTCAGCTAAACCTCAACCACAATCGAGTAGAATCTAAATTTTAGGTTTGTGAGTGATGAGGAGTAAAAAATTTTGATATGAAAGGAATTAATACTGCTTTAGCCCTAACTTTAGCGACCTTAGCCACGGGTTTTCTAGCAGCGTGTGGTCAACAAACCACTGCCCCAGGGAATAATCCAATAGCAACCGAGGGTGGAACTACTCCTGCCGGAACTACCACCCCAGCAGCATCAACGACTCAAGGTGGCAGCGCGGATGGTTTAAAAATTGGTTCTCTGCTACCGACAACTGGCGACTTGGCAAATATTGGTCAGCAGATGGTGGATGCTGTACCCTTACTGGTAGATACTGTCAACAAATGCGGTGGAGTCAATGGTAAACCTGTTACCTTGGTTGCGGTAGACGACCAAACAGACCCCAGGGCTGGTGCGGCGGGGATGACTAAACTCGCAACTGTTGATAAAGTTGCGGGTGTGGTTGGGTCTTTTGCTAGTAGTGTATCGACGGCAGCAGTTTCCATCGCCGCCCAGAACAAAGTAATGTTGGTTTCCCCTGGTAGTACCAGCCCTGTATTTACCGAAAAAGCAGCCAAAGGGGACTTTAAAGGTTTTTGGGCACGGACAGCACCTCCAGATACTTACCAAGCGCAAGCTTTAGCTCAACTGGCAAATAAAAAAGGTTACAAAACAGTTTCCACTGTCGTGATTAACAACGACTACGGTGTGGGGTTTGAAAAAGCATTTGTAGAAGCCTTTGAAAAATTAGGGGGAAAGGTAGTCAACAAAACCAAACCTGTGCGCTACGACCCCAAAGCTACCACCTTTGACACCGAAGCTCAAGCAGCTTTTGCCGGTAAACCCCAAGCCGTACTGGGGGTATTTTACGAAGAAACTGGTAGTTTGTTTCTTAAATCAGCATTCCAGCAAGGTTTGATGCAGGGTACGCAGTTGTTACTCACCGACGGTGTGAAGTCAGATACTTTTCCCGAACGAGTTGGTAAGACACCTGATGGGAAATTTATTGTCACCAATGCCATCGGTACAGTACCTGGTTCCAACGGTAAAGCATTAGAAGCTTTCACAAAGCTCTGGGAAGCTAAAAAAGGCGCACCTCCAGCACCCTACACACCTCACGCTTGGGATGCTGCTGCTTTGTTAGTATTAGCCGCTCAAGCCGCTAAAGACAACACGGGTGTAGGTGTAGCTAGCAAAATTGTGGAAGTAGCCAACGGACCGGGAACAGAAGTCACCGATGTTTGTGAAGGTTTGAAGTTACTGGGTGAAGGTAAGACAATTAACTACCAAGGCGCCAGCGGTAACGTCGATATTGACAAAAATGGGGATGTCGTCGGCGTGTATGATGTTTGGCAAGTTGGAGACGACGGCAAACTTAAAGTAATTGAACAAGTCAGCCCGAAATAAAGAAGGAACAGGGAACTCTTAACAGGGAAC
>JAYKJH010000146.1:0-8320 GCA_035285345.1 Nostocaceae cyanobacterium
GGTTTTTGACCTGTTTTATATTATTAAACCTTGTTCGTTCGGAGGATAGGAAAAAATTATTTGCAAAGCTCCGACCTAAACCGACGATAGCAGAGAATCTGCCGTCAACCGAACCTGAACCACAACCAGAGCCAACACCCCTAGTCGAACCAGAAAAAGCGATCGCTGGTGTTGTCGGAACAGTACAAGTGCTGCTTCCCCTAGCTGGTGTAGTGGATATCGAGGCCTTTGGCGCCAAACTCCAGAAAAAACTCAGCAAGATAGAAGCAGAAATTCAGTCCCTCAGTACCAGGTTAACTAATCCCAAATTTGTGGATAAAGCACCGGCTGAAGTAGTACTAGCAGTGCGGGACACCTTAGCGGAGGCTGAGAAACAAGCAGAAATTTTGCGAGAACGCCTGCTTAGTCTGGGATTAGGGATTGGAAATTAGAGGATTAGGACTTAGGGATTGGGGGATGGGCACCTAGTTTCTAATCCCTAGTCATCAGCCCCTATTCCTTAGTCGAACCCATCTGTAAAGAAAGTGTAGTTGTTCCCTACGAACTTCCTCAACAAACCCAATGCTATATCTAGCTCAGGTGCAAAAACACAAATCGTTACCCCAGCCCCAGTTGCGACTACTAGCGCGTCAGGAAGCTGAAAATACCTGGGTGGCGATCAAAGCTGAGGAAGCTTTCATTTCCCTCCCAGAGGGAAAGGCTGTCAGTGAGGGATTGCTTGTTTTAGTTAAGCTTTCCCCTAAAAGAGAAGTCGAAAGTCTAGAAAATGCTGCTCAGTGGGTGATGAGTGTCGTGCAAGAATATCTCAGTGCTGGTGTTAACCCACAATTCCTGCAACAGGAAGCCGAACGGGCTGAAGAATGGCGAAAATCCCTCACATTGCAAAGCCAAGAGCTAGCCCGTCGGACTTTGGAATTAGAAGCGCGTCGAGAACAACTCCAAGCCATTGAAGAACGCCTGAACCGCGATCAAGAAGAACTGGAAACTGAAAAAAAACGACTGCAAGAGTTAAAGGACTGGGGAATGGAGACTCTTGACAAGGGGGAGTCTTGAGGACAAGGGAAGGGGTTGATAACGGTAAATAGTTGACCTCTAATCCGCAATCCCTTGTACCTTGTCAATTTCTACCAACAGCTACTTCATCCTCCGCCAATAATTCCCGAATCAGCCGCGCTAGGGCTTTTTGCACCAGGCGGCTAGCTACTTGCTGACCCAAACGATGCACTCCCGGATTGAGAATTAATTGAGCAAGTTTCGGAGGAAGTTGGGTAGGATCGAAACCAGGGGTTTGTTGGAGAATCCCCAAAATCCGTTTTATATGCTCCAGAGTTTGTTGTTGTTCCACTGTCGCAGCCGGAGTTTCATGAACTGCCGCTATCCCAACCCTCTCCCGCAGCAGGTAGGTGAAGCTGTGTAAAGTATTTCGAGCTAGTGCATCTAAGCCTTTGACAATCTCATCTACTAACTGGTTGCGAATTAACGCCCCCCGTTCGGAAGAAAGAAACTCTAGCCCTTGATCCAGCGCACTGTTAAGGTCATAATCTTGACTGTTACGAGCATTTTTTAACAAGTTTTCCAGCCGATTCCAGCGGAAATTACCATTTTTAAACAGTAAATCCCGTAGAGAAGTTCTTAGTTCTGGTGCTGGGTCAGTTAATAAGCGTTTAGCAACGTAGGGATAAGCCTCGCTGAGAACTTTAAAGTTAGAGTCGATATTGATAGCGATACCTTCCAGCGTCACCAAGGAGCGAATAATTAAGGCGTAGTAAGCGGGTACACGGAAAGGATACTCATACATCAACGCCGATAGTTCGTCCGTGATGCTTTTGATGTTCATTTCCGCCACGCTGGCACCCAAAGCATCGCCAAATACCTTAGCAAAGGCGGGGATAATCGGTGTAAGGTCAGTATCTGGCGCCAGAAAATCTAACTTTACATAGTCAGTAGCTAAGCCTTCAAAGTCACGGTTAACTACATGGACGATGGCTTCAATTAAACCGTATCGCTGATAGGGTTCAACCTGGCTCATCATTCCAAAGTCCAGATAGGCTAGCTTACCGTCTGGTGTAGCTAACAAATTACCAGGGTGGGGGTCAGCGTGGAAGAAACCATGCTCCAATAACTGACGCAAGGAACACTGCACGCCTACTTCCACTAAATAACGCGCATCTATACCTTGGGCTGTAATGGCATCTGTTTGGGTTAACTTAGTACCGTTAATCCACTCCATCGTCAACACGCGACGATTGGTGTGTTTCCAGTAAATTTTCGGAATATAAATGTCTTTGATATGACCATATAGCTGGGCGAATCGTTCAGCGTTTTCACCCTCGTTGATATAGTCCATTTCTTCAAAGATACGGGTTCCTAGTTCATCTAAGATAGCGACTAAATCACTGCGTATCCGTTTAATATTTTGCTTTGCCCAATCTGCCAGCCGCCGCAAAATATACAAGTCGATGGTAATGTTTTCTCTTAAGTCTGGGCGTTGCACTTTCACAGCAACCTCTTCCCCGGTTTTCAGCTTACCTTTATAAACTTGCCCCAAAGAAGCCGCCGCAATAGGTTTTGCTGAAAGTTCGGCGTAAATCTCTTCCGGTCGTTGACCGAGTTCTTCTTCAATGAATTGATAAGCAATCTCGTTGGGAAAAGCTGGTAACTGGTCTTGTAGCTGCGTCAGTTCCTCTAGATATATCGGAGGTACTAAATCCGGTCGAGTTGATAAAGCTTGCCCAATTTTAATATAAGCAGGACCTAGCTGCGTTAATAGTTCTCGCAATTGAATTGCTCGCCGTCGGTCATTTTTAACGACGATACCTCGTTTGCTATCCCACCAAATCCCCAAAGCAAAGGATAACGAAGGGAATAAAACCCCAAAAATCCTCCCTAGGACTTGTAGAGGCTTTTGGCGGTAGTGGGTAGCAATTGCTTGCGCGTTATAGCGCAATTCTTCCGGAAGCGCTTCTGTAGCCACTAGGCGGTTGTACTTGGCTCCCTCCTCAACGGCAGGGTTCCTGACCACCGGCACTAGCGCACTACTAGTTTCTGGCAATACTTCAGCATCTATTGTGAGCGAGGTTGGGTCAACAGTCTTAACACTCATGGGGAAAACCACTGCGTCGGAGTGAACACGTTACGTATTGTAACAATTGTTAATCAATAATCACTGCCTCCATAGCAATAAATGCTGGGGAATGGGGATTGGAGCATGGAAGTAGGACAGCAGGACAAGGAAAAAATACTTCCCCAGTCCGTAACGGCGCCTCGGAAGGGTGTGCTCCTACCAGGTCCGCAGTTCCTAGTGCCTTAAATACTGGCAACAGATTGATTAAACTTACTTTTCCAACTTAATTATCACTACAACCTCCTGACAATGGTGAAAGCCGACTCTGGATGTAGCGATATCTGGGAATAGAGAATTATACTCAATCTAAGAATTATGACTCATTCCGACAACGGAATAGAGAATTATACTCAATCTAAGAATCATGACTCCTTCCCACAACGGAATAGTGAATATTACTCACCGGGGGAAATCATGACTCCTTCCCACAACGGAATAGTGAATCAGGACTTACGCAACTGGCACAATCAGGCTCAACACCCGTGCGGGGTGTGAGCCGCGCATGATGTTTTGTAAAAGACATAGCAAGGTGAATAAAAGAGCTTCATTCCTGGCTCCCTCGAGAATTTTTCCTTGAAAGAGGTACTTCTTTAAAAAAACCGGGAATTTTTGAATCATTTCCATCTATAGTAATTTCCTTAATTTCTACTATAATCTTTCGGGCGTTTGGGTCTAGTTCTTCGTGGCATGCAAATCTAACAGATTTACGAAGTGATGGTGTATCTGGAATCGTAAATTCATTGTTACCATCATACGGATAGCAGCACTGGAAGGTATCAAAATACACGTAAAATTTTAGATTAACTCCTGGAATTTCATTCTTGGTTTCATTCTTAATTAAAAGGTTAACTTTTACTAGAGGAATAAAGTAATTTTCAAGGTAACTAACATTTTCAATAGTTAGCGAAACACCTGGTTTTAAGTCTAACCACAATTTGCCTTCACCTTCATAAGGTCTTAGAGTTGATGATGTTGATGACGTGGGCGATGGAGATTCTTTCGATATTACTGATACAGTAGGAGTTGGAGATGCTGACGCTGGGGTGTCTGCGGCTGAAGGAAGAGTTGGTGATGGATTTTCAGTTGCTATGGGTGTTGGAGATGGTGACGCTGGGGTATCTGCGGCTGAAGGAAAAGTTGGTGATGGATTTTTAGTTTGTGTAATTTTGTTTACAATGAATACCGTGGATACCGTCAAGCTTATTAGTCCGTAAATTGCTAAGAATGTAAAAATTATACAGAAGCATACCACCAATACTTTACCATCATTTTTATTATTTTGTATGTAGTTATAGCCTTTCTCATTCTGGTGAAGTACAGTAACAACAATGAGTAAACCAATTATAAATATCATCTAAAGAGATTTGGTTAAAAGCAGTTTCAATCGCTGTTGCTAAATCCGTATAACTCCTAGCACCGAGAGAACGGAGTACATTCTTAATCTTTGACCAACAATTTTCAATTGGGGAAAAATCAGGAGAATATGGTGGTAAATAAATCAATTTATCTCCGGCAGATTCGATGAGTTTTTCAATGTCTCCACCTTGGTGAGACGTTTCCTGGAAAAAATAGGGGCAACCCTTCTGGGATAGTCGTCTTGTCCCCACGATTAATCATGGGGTTTCAAGGGTTGCCCCTATTTTTTAAGGAGTCATTTGATGAATTGAACAATTATCCATAATTACATAATCACCTTTCTTCAGTTTCGGAACTAATTTTTGCGAAATATAAGCCTCAAATGTTAGACCATCAGTTGCGCCTAAAATACTATATTGGCTAATGACGCCTCTCAGACCAATTGCACCAATTATCGAGACATTTTTACTACGTTTTTGCGGTCTCAAACCGTGCGCTCTTTTACCAATTCTTGCACGAGCCGAGTGTCTGTCCAAAGATAGATTAGCTCCAGATTCATCCAGGAATATCAGCTTATCAGCAGGTATTCCCTGTATTTGCAGCCAAAACTGTAATCTTAATAATTGAACTCTTGGAGTTTCTTTCTCGGCGGCGTGTAATGTTTTTTTTTAGCTGATTTCCATCCTCTTTAACATTCTGTCTACTGTTGATATACCAATCATTATTCCTGTCTTTTCTTTGAGTTGCTCACGAATTTCTGATAAAGTCGCATCATTTTTGGCTTCTACTATTTCCCTAAGAACATTCAATTGTTCAGAGTTCAGCTTTGGTGGCGTTTGTTGGCTTCTGACTTTCGGTGCGATATTTCCTGTTTCTCTATACTGTTTCAATAATTTCTCTATAAAACCTAAAGTTACACAAAATCTTTCTGCTAACTGACGTTGTGATATTCCACCTTTTAAATATGTATCAAGTATTTTTTGCCGGAAATCGAGGGAATATGCTTTCATTTTTCCCCTAGACTAATATGTACAGCTTTATTTGCTCAATTGTACTTCAGTAGACCGGGAAAGGCTATAATATAGTCTCGTCCTATTTGATTCAAACTTCCACCAATATTTTCAATACTCCAAGTATTGTTATTATTGTTTCCCTGATTTTGATTACTTCCGTTAGGAGAATTATTCATATATTTTTTCTAATATAGTCTCGTCCTATTTGATTAAAGTCTCTATTAATATTTCTAATATTCCAGGAGTTATTGTTGTTGTTTCCCTGATTTTGACTACTTCCATCACTTTGAGATGTCTGGCTTTCACTCATGCTTGAGTTTTCATCTAGTTTTTGTATACCTGGTTTAGGTATGAATGTTTGAGGGTTAGATTCATTATCTAACTGGTAAGAATCATCAACACCTGGAGACTTGAATAACTGTCCTCCTTCATTATCCTCCCAGCGCAGATAAAGCACGGGACGATACCACTGATTTCCTTCAATGCCGATCGCCCTCTGTCCCTGACGCAGAGCGCTCGCTAATGAGTCTTGTTGCCCAAGAGAGTAGTAAAACTCTTCCGCAAAAGCACTGGCAGCACCCACACTGATGGAATACTGCATTGCTACCACAGCCGGAATACCTCGACCAATCAAGTTCTGTGCCACCCCGTTGAAAACAGATTCACTCAAGCGAGACATTCCCGTTCTGCACCCGCTTAAGACAACCAATGCAATACCCTGCTCGGAATTGGGTTGCTCTCGACGCTCCAAATTCCCCAATAGTTCTCCAAGCTCTTGAGCGCTTATATAGTCAGCCGTTCCATCTAACTGCCCAAACACCAAATAACCTTGGGGTTCTCCCAGTGGCGCACCGCATTCACACTGAGTTGCACCCTGTTTATAAGCTTTCCTACATCCTGCTTCATTACAGCGCTTTCCGAAAAAACCATGACCATCAAAATGCAGAACGTGAGGAACTGCAACCGTTTGCCGTTGTAGTAACCGCCTGCGGAGTGCCTTCCATGTTGGAGGTTGTAGAATTTCCAGTTGAATGACCTCTTGCTTGTGGGCTTGTTGCAGTTCGGAAGCGATCGCTTCTCGCTCAAGCGAAGGCAAGGACTTCAGTCCCATCCTCTCATCACCTGCTCCGGACGAAATCAACAAGACATTAAGCCGATCTACTGAAGGTAAGTTGGGACGAGGACTTTGATAGGCAATATAGCGCGAGAACGTTACTCCTTGGTGCGCTAGAAACCCGTAATCATTATGCAGCAACTCCCAAGGATAATCAGTCAAACGGACATATTTGGACTCGACTGCCGGAAACCTCAACCGAATATGCAACCAGGTGCGATCGCGCTTAGCGTCTGCTAGTGCTGTCCCAATAACCTGCTGAATGCTTTGACCTAATACTTGATAGAGTCTACGCCCGATGGTAGCCAACCATTGAGGATCAAAAGCACTCCGATCCGGCAGCAGAAGTTGCTCGCGCACCATCCAAGCTTGCTCATCTTCCAAAAAGTTTTTCTCATTGAATCTTGTTGACTCTAATACCTTGACTACAGTGAAACGCCTATCCGAGTCATCGGGAGTCTCAGTATCTAGAAAAGGTAGAACGGGTTCATGATGAACTTCCCCTGACGAACCCTCCATACTCACTTTGAAGCAATCTTGCTTCTTTTCAATTGGATAGAAGCGCAGTTCCAACAGGTTCATTTCCATTGCTCCCAACATTAGCCGCCTAGATCGTCATTCAGGTTGCCCTCCTCATCACCTTTGAGAAGTGCATCTAAACTGTTCTTCACCGTCGTTGGCACCTTTTCCGAATGTAGCGTCTGGTAAAACTCCATTAGGCGCTCCTTATCGAAGAGTGGAGACAGTTTTACGTTCACTTTATGAACATCGTCTCTACCCAAGTCACCACCCAATTCACCTCCTACCTCTGTGCCAGTTCCCAGCACATTAATTTTGATACTGCCCTTTGCACCTGCCTTGCCAGTCCGCTTTACAGTAACTTGTAGCTCCAGTTCGACAGATTCAACAAACAGGAAGGGAGCATCCTTATCCTTACCAGGTGTCACACAAAGAAGGTCTTGTTTGACCTGTTGAATAAACTCAGCCAGTCCAATCGAGCCTTGATCGTTGTTAAACATTAGTCTTATACAGATGTATCAAATAAACAGTGCGATCGCCTCACCCACCGCGCAAGCAGTCCCTCGGCATCAACGAGCGATCGCTTTTGTGGTCCAATGTAGAAATGATAGCTTTTGGAAAGAGCGAGCGGATTTGTTTAATCCTTAAATATCTCATCAAACAGCGATAGCGAAGCGCAGCTGCGCTTCGCTATCGCGTCACCCTAAAGTTAATTACCATAAGGTCTTGATCAAGTTGCTCCAGATTATCTATCGTGATTTTTCCATCCAACCAAAGCTTCCTAATTACAGCCAGGACTAACGCAACTGGCACAATCAGGCTCAACACCCGTGCGGGGTGTGAGCCGCGCATGATGTTTTGTAAAAGACATAGTAATAAGTATAATAAACTAAATTTGTGTTAAAAATAGCTACAAAAATAAGTCCTGTAAATATTACTCAGCGGGGGAATACTTACTATTCCCAATCCTCCATGACCCATTCCCCATGAGAGATTAGGTTTGCTAGACTCAGATTCGTCGCTGATTCAAAGGTGTTGATATCCGGTATCTGGTGACCTCCTCCCGTCGCCTACCTTACGGTAAGGCGCGGGCTTCCAACTCTCGCGAACTGGATTTTTCTGTCCCGCGCCACTTATCTAGGCATTGCACCCCCGACAGTACGACTTGACAGACAATTTCTTTCCCCGATAGTC
>JAYKJH010000147.1:0-7902 GCA_035285345.1 Nostocaceae cyanobacterium
AATGCCCAATGCCCAATGCCCAATGCCCAATGCCCAATGCCCAATGCCCAATGCCCAATGCCCAATGCCCAATGCCCAATGCCCAATGCCCAATGCCCAATGCCCAATGCCCCATGCCCAATGCCCCATGCCCCATGCCCAATTCCCAAGACACCTTGTGCTAACAACAGTATCAACGCTACACTTCCTGATTAATCTGACGGGTTGATAGTAAGTCTAATTACTTGCACAGACACCGCCAGTGGGCAGTATTAAAGCAGTGGTGTGATAGGAGTACAAAAGATGTTAAGCCGGGAGCAAAGACCCTTTCTTGTGGAGCAAGAACGGTGTGAGGGCTATGGATGGCTCGCGCAACGTGCTTGGGTAGAGATTGACTTAGCGGCTTTGTCGCATAATGTTCAACAATTGCGACAGTTGTTATCGCCCAAAACCCAACTGATGGCGGTGGTGAAAGCCGATGCCTATGGTCATGGGGCTGTAACGGTGGCTGAAGTTGCCTTAAAATCGGGAGCTACCTGGCTGGGAGTGGCAACGATTCCTGAAGGTATTGAGTTACGGGAAGCCGGGATTACAGCCCCTATTTTGGTTCTAGGAGCCACAAATACACCGGCACAAATTCAGGCGATCGCTCACTGGCAACTCCAACCTACTTTAGGCAGTCCCAAGCAGGCTCTGGTATTTTCTGAAACCCTCAAATCCCTTAACCAAATACCTCATCTACCCGTCCACGTTAAGTTAGACACGGGTATGTCGAGGTTAGGTACAAATTGGCAGCAAGCCGGGGAATTTGTCCAATTAGTACAAAGGCTACCCTATCTGCAAATTGCCAGTATCTACTCCCATCTAGCAACGGCAGATAGTTCTGACCAGACGATTCTCAGACAGCAGCAAAGGCGCTTTGAGCAAGCAATTACCGAAATTCAAAGTCAAGGCTTTCAACCCCCAAGTCTACACTTAGCTAACTCGGCGGCTACCCTCACCGATACCAGCTTGCACTATGACATGGTACGTGCTGGTTTAGCGGTTTACGGACTCTACCCAGCACCTCATTTACAAACCGTCATCGACCTCCAGCCGGTGCTGCAAGTAAAAGCACGGATTACTCAAGTAAAAACTATTCCTATTGGTAGCGGTGTCAGTTACGGACACCAATACATTGCCGAACGTGAAACTCGCCTGGCTGTTGTGGGAATTGGTTACGCTGATGGCGTACCGCGCAATCTTTCTCACAAAATGCAGGTATTAATTCGTGGTCAGCGGGTAGCGCAAATAGGCGCAATTACGATGGATCAGATGATGCTCGACGTTAGCGCTATTCCTGACTTACAAGAAGGGGAAGTGGTGACTTTACTGGGTAAACAGGGAAGCGAGCAAATCACTGCTGATGATTGGGCTGCTAGCTTAGGCACAATTTCCTGGGAAATTCTCTGCGGTTTCAAGCACCGTCTACCCCGTGTGGCGGTGGGATAATTGTCTAGTTTTGTGGATGGTGAATAGAAGAGGGGTCTTGGGAGTTTCATAACTATTCACATTGACCCTAACCCTATTTCCCATTCATCAGTGGTGAATAGAAGAGGAGTCTTGGGAGTCTCGTAACTATTCACATTGACCCTAACCCTATTTCTTATTCACATTTATAAGGTGGGCAAAACTTTGCCCACCCTAGAGAATGAGGTAATAATGGAACCAATTCTTACGAGCAATTGGTTCTATTCACTTGTTTACCCTGTTATAATGCCGTGATTGACCTGAGTTTTCTTGGTTTTTGCATCAGGTTGATATAAAGTTGAGCTAATTGCTCGGCGACACCATCCCAGCTAAACTGAGTTTCCACTCGCTTTCTAGCTGCTTGACCTAATTGATCTCTCCACTGGGGATTGATGAGAATCCGGTCAATTGCTTGTGCAAAGGCAGCTTCGTCTTGTGGCGGTGCCAGTAACCCAGTGTCTTCGTGGACAACGGTAAATTGCAAGCCCCCGACATCGCTAGCCACCACGGGAGTACCGCTAGCCATTGCTTCGATGGCTACCAGTCCAAAGGGTTCGTAGTGGCTGGGAACGACACAGACATCCGCTGCTGCGTAGTATGCAGCTAGGGTAGTATCACCCAGACGACCAGGAAAGCTGGTCATTTCGCTCAAACCGAGTTCAGCAACAATACCTTCAATTCTCTCGCGTTCGTCACCATCGCTATGTCCTGGACGACTACCACCACCAATTACTAACTCCAGGTGGCGATCGCTCCGCAATTTGGACTGTCCGACGGCACGTACTAAGGTTTCAATGCCTTTACGTTGGTCAAAACGTCCCACATACAACACCAGTTTAGCGTCAGGGTGTATACCTAACTTCGCTCTTGCTTCTTGACGGCTAAAACCCCCAAAGCGGCGAATATCAGTACCACAAGGAATGATATCGACATTACCCTTAGTAGATACCAAGGTTTCCATGTGTTCTTTTTCTTGGGGACTTGTAGCAACAACGGTTTGTGCTGTTTCTAGGAGCGTTTTTTCTACAGCTAGTCGGGTACTGGCAATCAGGGGAATAGTACTGATAGTGTTGTATTTGACTGCTCCTAGGGAATGGTAAGTGTGAACCTGCTTACTATTTTGGATTTTTTTCAACTCCATGCCTACCCAACTGGAAAGCCAGTAGTTTGTATGGATTATAGGATATACGTAACCGTTGTCCTGTTGAAATTGGAGAAAATTCTCCACAAACTCTGGTAAATAGGGAAAGAGATTGTCCCTAGGAACAAACTCAACAGCCCCAGATTTCAACCGGATTGTTCGACAATTGGGTGAATGTTGAACGATGGTTTCCTGATCGGGGCTGATTTGACGGGTGAACATGTCAACTTGCCACCCCAATCGTCCTAGAGCTTCTCCCACCTGACGAACATAAACATTTTGTCCGCCAGCCTCTTCTTCTCCAATTTCAATCGCCGGATCTCCGTGGACTGAAATTAAGGCAATGTGTTGTTTCGATGCAGAGTTCATAGTTTAGTTGTTACCTGAATTAATCGTCATCTGCGGCAATCCCATGTTCACCACAGCGCCGTTACTTCACTCACTCAGAAGGTCTACTTAATTATTAAGGTTAATTTAATTTTTTAGTAGACCTGATTATCGTTCCCCAAAAGTTATTCTTGAAGTAACCGCTTGTAGCTTACGTATTAACACAGTTCACCCTGATTATCTTGTGTTTTTTGGGATATATCAAAAGGAAGCTTTTTCCGGAATATTGCATAGTGGTAATCAAAACAATAAGTTACACCTATGCAATTCATTAATACATTTGATGAGTGTTTTAATTTCTGTTTTGTGATGGAAAAGTGTATCCTAAATTACTTTTTTTAAAAATTTTTAAGCTTACTAAACAATAGTTTTCGGTCTCGATTAAGGACAAACATTTCATTTGTGTATCCTGTACTTTCACCGATTCACTACTATCTAGCAGCAAAGAGTAGATTTTAGGGGGTTGATTTGCCGCCAATATTTTTAGGGGATTACATAGCTTAACTCCCTGCATTACTCATGAGTATAGTTACTGGGCATAGAATAGTACGTCTGTGACAAGAAATACATCTTTCTCAAGAAAGATGACAAATTGCTACTCAGTAAGGATGGTTATGTTTGCGGAATATTAAAAATATTTGGAAATATTTAGTCTAAATATTACTAATTGCTGTGATTTTGCTGCAAACCACCACCTAGCTTCCGTCAGGGGATGTTTGGCTTTGACGCACTCCTGCTGGGGATGTTTTATAGAGATACTAAAGCACAAATTCAGATAGCAAGGCTAAACAGAAAAATCGCCAACATCCGCAAAGATACATTGCATAAACTTACAACTTATCTTGCCAAAAACCACAGTAAGATTGGGATTGAGGATTTGAACGTCAGCGCAATGTTGTCAAATCACAAACTAGCGTCATCTATTGCGGATATGGGATTCTACGAATTAAGTGTCAGTTATATGGTTGCGAATTGGTTGTAGTTGATAGGTGGTTTGCTCTTCTGTAAGACCTGTTCTCATTGCGGAACTCAAAAACAAACACTCTCTTTATCTCAAAGAGTGTTTGAGTGTGGTCAGTGTGGCTTCACTTGTGACCGCGATTTGAATGCGGCAATTAATTTGAGGCAGCGCGTTGCGGGGGGAACCCCCGTTGTAGCGACTGCCGTGGAGAAAGCTGTCAGTTATACACTGTTAGCCTGTGGACAGAGTGCTGCCTACAGTTCGCCGTTGTTGCAGGAAATAAACGAAACCTAAAGTTCAAGCTAGGTAGAAAAGTCTATCTCTGGGTAGCTTTGGGTAGGTTTTATGTAACGGCTATAGAAGAAGCAGTTGGACTTGATTGTTGCTGTATGGGCTTGATGTCCTGTCCCAGGCATTGGAAGATAATTAATGATATTGCTTTGTGTCGGGATTGCGGAAGATATAACTAGCTTTATGTGCAACGCCTGCCAAAATTGTTATTGTTTCCCCCAATCTGTTACCGACCCAGGAGTGAGGAATTATTTGCCAGTACAATTTACCTATGGAATTGAAATTTGTTCCCGTTGAAGAGTTTTACTTTGCTTTAACCCTGTCAGTCCGGACTTTAGAGGAGTTAGAAAAACCAGGTTTAATCGAGCAGGTACGTTCACGCTTACTGCAAGAATGTGGTCAACCCTCGACTGTGGCTGCTGGTAAACAGAATACCTTTAACTATGTATTTCATGTCAATGGTCGCGATAACAGTCCTGCACCCCAGCTTGTAATCTCGGTTTCTGATTGGCAAAACAAGCTCCGTCTTAGCAGTGACTATGGCTGGACACTGGATGATGAGCGCAAACCAATTCGGACAGAAAAATTTCATCAGCGACAGCAGTTCGCTCAACAGCTGCGATCGCACCTAGAGGACTGGTTACAAGTATCCTTTAATTAACAGACTGGGGATGAGGGATAATCGAGACTAGGAGATTGAGGACAAGGAAAATAATCAGCAATGCCTTATTCCCTATCCCTAATCCCCATTTCTTCATCCCTAGTTGGTCGCTTGTGCTGCTAACATTTGCTTGAGCTTTTCGAGTTCATTAGCCCAGCGCGGATCGGGACGAATTGCGTCGTCGGTAGAACTTGCGGTGGTGCTTTCTCTACCTTTGTCAGAACGGCGAGATTTTTTAGAAGAACGACGACTGCTCTTTTGTTCACCCCCACCACTACTGGTGCTAGGACTGGGAACAGGTTTGGCGGGTTGTTCTTCACTTTCCTCACCCTTTGTACGCGGTAGTGCTTTCTCAATTTTCAAAGGTGTGTCTTTAAACAACTGACCGTTATATTTTTCAATAATTTGGTCAGCTTGTTCGTCATTATTGACGGTTACAAAGCCGAAACCACGACACTTGCCTGTTTTTCGGTCTTTGATAACTTTAGTTGTCACAGCATCACCTTCAGAAGCGAAAACTGCTTGCAGTTCTTGACGGTCTATTTCTTCTTTCGGCAGATTGCCAATGTATAGACGAACGGACATCGATGATACCTCCAGACTTGGGTGAAAATAAACTGGCAACAAAACCAATCAGTTGCAGTTGGCTGAGAATATCAGAGATTGACCAATCACACAAATCAATCTTTTTACTCCAAACCGCCAACCTATACAATACTCTTCTCCGAATAAATAATTGATATCGAATAGTAAAGGATGCACAAGGTTTACAACACCTTGATTTATTAGTCCTCGCCCTTAAGGACGGGGTCTTACTTTAAAAGTGTATGATTTACTAGCTGACAGCTTTCTTGCCTGGTCTAATGCATTGTCATGCTGCTTGCCAGAAAACTTTGACACCATTCTTTACATTATCACGGTATCTAATCAGTAGCTAGTTTAGCGCTGATATTTCACATTTAACTATCTTGACACACAGTAACAGAAAATACTTCCTCTCATACTCTCAATTGCTAGATTGTGGCAGATTTTAAATAAAAACCAGCCAATGGCTGGTCGATTTGCTGCTGTGTTGGAAGGAGGAAAAGGAGATATCAAGGCGCTCAAGCTAGACATATCAAACTTTTGATAGCCTGATTTATGTCTAGATTTACTTTTTCTATTGTAAACAAATGTAACATTAGCTCGCCGAGATTGCAACTTTTGTTTACATTGTGGCTCATTGGTCATGGGTAATAGGTGATGGGGATTGACACTCCCCGGTCTAAAGACACGGGGATTCTACATTCATCCTAGTTACTTGCTTAACCAGGCTTTCGCCAAGCAAAGCAGAGGTTACTAGTCCTGTAGCGTTACTTTGGGGATGCCCTCCCCTAGCTTTTGCAAGATTCAGAATATTAATTGCTGCATTTGTGTCTCTATGTAACTCGCATCCACAAGCGCAAACATGGGTACGAGTTGATAGAGATTTTTTCACAATTCGACCACAATTACTACATTTTTGGGAAGTGTAATGTGGTACTACAGCGACCGCTAATTTGCCAAATTTACCAGCGAAATACTCAATCCATTGCCTAAACAAATACCAGCTAGCGTCAGCAATTGACTTAGCCAAACAATGATTTTTGAGTAGATTTCTAACCTGTAAGTTTTCGTAGGCTACTAAGTCGCAAACTTTGCCACGGGGATACTCCCCGGTGGCAAGATTTGCGTTAGACTTGCATACGTTACGTGCGATTCTCTGAGCATGTTCATTCCGTTGCCTACTTATCCTTAAGTGTTTTCTGGAAAATCTGGCTCTAGCTTTTCTTCTCCCTTGGGAACCTTTTTGTTTTTTGTAAATTAGACGTTGTGCATGTTTTACAGACTTTTCAGCTTTCTGGTAAAACTTAGGGTTGGGTTCTTGATGACCGTTCGAGTCAGTGTAAAAACTTTCTATTCCAACATCTAACCCGATTTCATTTCCTGTTTTTAACTGTATATCGGTCGCTTGAGCATCAATACAAAACTGGCAGTAATACCCATCGGCACGACGTACCAATCGAACTCGTTTGATTGATTTAACGGGGTAGGTATGGATATCCCATTTACCCAACAATTTCAAATCACCAATACCTTTCTTGTCGGTAATAGTGATACGTCGTTTTATTGGATGTAGTTTCCATCCAGACGTTTTATATTCAACCGAACGGTTATCTTTCTGAAATTTAGGAAAACCCTTTTTACCTGATATTTTCTTTTTGCAATTATCGTAAAATCTTGAAATTGCCAACCAAGCCCGTTCGGCGCTAGCTTGTACTGCCATAGAGTTTAAATCGGCTACAAACTTAAATTCGTTGCGTAGTTCTGTCGAGTATTTATTCAAATCAAAACCTTTGATTTTTGCATCCTTGGGAGCATCCATCCAATACCGCAAACACTTATTACGCACAAACTGAGTAGTACGAATAGCATCTTCTATTGCTTGATATTGATTTGACTTACCTTTGATTTTGTACTCTAGAACTAGCAACTTGACTCACCCCCTTATTTTGTCTATACTCTAATTAGTATAGATGACGGTACTAAACATGTCAACAGGTAAAGGGAAGAAAAGAATGAAAAATACCCCCGTTTTATACGATGAAACTAAAAAGAGAAGAGGTGTGTGGCTAACTGATACAGCTTGGCATTCTGTGCAAGAGCTAGCTGTAAAAAAGGATATAAGCGCCAGTGAATATTTAGAAGAAATGATTAGAAAATATTGCATCACTCAGCCCTAAAGGGCTTCAGTTAGCTTTCATCCCTTGCCTAAAGTACGAAAAGCGCAACTACGTTGTTGTTTCTCAAGGGTTTTCAGCATATCCCTTATAAAAACACTCGTTGAAAACCCTTGAGGAACAGTCGCACAGCGACGTATTCCGTACTTCAGGCAAGGGATGAAAACGGTTAGAGGTGTTTACGCCTCAGCCACGTTTTGGTAAAGTAGCAGAA